>CAUUQJ010000001.1:0-26322 GCA_963547085.1 uncultured Campylobacter sp.
GTGCTCGACGAGCCTAGCATCGGGCTTCACGAGCGCGATACGCAAAAGCTCATCAAGACGCTACGAAATTTACAGGAAAAGGGAAATTCCGTAATCGTCGTTGAGCACGATAAAAAGACGATCGAGGCGGCGGACTTCGTCGTAGATATCGGCCCCGGAGCGGGCAATCTAGGTGGCGAGGTCGTATTCGCAGGAGATGTCGCGCATCTGCTTAAAAGCAATACGCAAACAGCGCTGTATCTGAATAACCAAAAGGAGATAAACTACCAAAAGCACCGCAAGCAGGAGCTTTGGCTAAGTATCAAAAACGTAAATATCAATAATATCCACGGCCTTTGCGCAAAATTTCCGCTGCGAAATTTAGTCGGCATCACGGGCGTTAGCGGCAGCGGCAAGAGCTCCTTGGTGCTGCAAACCATCCTGCCCACCGCGCTTGAGGAGCTAAATCGCGCTAGAAAGGTGCACGCGGTAAAGGGCGCTAAAATTTCGGGGCTTGAGAGCCTGGATAAAGTAATCTATCTGGATCAAACCCCCATCGGACGCACTCCGCGCAGCAATCCCGCGACCTACACGGGGGTGATGGACGAGATCCGCGCGCTTTTCGCCGCGACGAAGGAAGCGCAGCTACGCGGATACAAGATCGGTCGCTTTAGCTTCAACGTCAAAGGCGGGCGCTGCGAAAAATGCGCGGGCGAGGGCGAGATCACGATCGAGATGCACTTCCTACCCGATATCAGCGTCGTCTGCGACGTCTGCCACGGCACGAGATACAACGCGCAGACGCTTGAAATTTTATACAAAAACAAAAGCATAGCCGACGTTTTGGCGATGAGTATCGACGAGGCGCTCGAGTTTTTCAAAGCCGTGCCTAAAATTTATCAAAAGCTAAAGACGCTCGCGGACGTCGGGCTCGGCTACGTTTCGCTAGGCCAGCCCGCCACGACGCTTAGCGGCGGCGAGGCACAGCGCGTCAAGCTCGCCAAGGAGCTAAGCCGCACCGACACGGGCAACACGCTATATATCCTAGACGAGCCTACGACGGGGCTACATTTTGCAGTCGTAGATCGCCTGGTGGCGGTGCTGCATCATCTGGTCGATCTGGGAAATTCCGTCTTTGTGATCGAGCATAACATGGACGTCATCAAAAACTGCGATTACATCATCGATATGGGGCCCGAGGGCGGCGAGGGCGGTGGACAGATCGTCGCTTGCGGCACTCCCGAAAAGCTCGCAAAAGATTTCAAAAAAACAGGTAGCTATACGGGCGAATTTTTGGCGCAGGAGCTAGCGGCGATGAAGAGCGCAAGCAAAAATAAGCGAGGTTAAAACGCCTTATCAGGGGGCAAGAATGGATCAAAATAGGCTTGAGGAATTAAAAAGGCTACTACAAAAGCAGCATCAGGAGCCAAGGCGGGGCTTGGAGCAAAATTCTAACGGCGAAAATTTTAAAGCCCCGAATTCTGAAACCAAAAATTCCGAAGTCTCAAATTTTGAAGTTTCGAATTCTAGAACCTCGAATTTCGAAGCCTCGAATTCCGAAGTCTCAAATTCTAAATTCTTGAATTATAAATCTTCAAATTCCGAAGCTTCAAATTCTGAAACCCCAAATTCCGCTACTGGCGCTTCAAATTTAAAAGCCAAATTAGAGGCCAAAGCGGCTCAGAATTCTGCCTGTGTAAACAACGCAGAATCGCAAAATTCTATCTCTGATGATAGCGGCTCTTTGCAGCAGAATTCCAAAGCCAGGGACTACGACAAAGAACCGATAGTAATAAAAGATCATACTTATTACGAATTTATGATTTATCAATTTCCGGCGCTACTGGTAGGTTTTATTATATTTTTGACTTTTGCCACCATAGTAAATCCAGTTAGTCTTAAGACTTTTCGAATGCTTCCGTCTATATTGGTTTCATTGTTGACCGTAATTAGAGATAAGGACGGCATGTATTTTGAGTTTAAAAGTGATAAAATTCTGTATTATTACAAAAACAAAATCCGTAAAATTTTCGAATTAAATAGTATAGGTGCGATGATAATTAGCTTTGATTGTAGGCACAGTATGCGGCAAAGAATAAATTGGTTTATAAGAATAGCGCTAATTCTTTGGATTTTATTAATTTTTGCCGCCGATGCATACGATATGACAATCGGCGAAAGCATAACTGATATATTGTGTATTTTTGTTTTAGCCGCATCAGGAATTTTCGGAGCAAAGGCTATTATGCACCTACGCAACGGCAGCCTCGGCTTTTTCGGTCTTCACGATCAGCTTGTGCTTTATAAGGAAAACGCAGAGGTCGAGATACTAAATATTTTGATGGCAAATAAAGAGGAATATCTGCAGCTGAGAGATTATTTTATGCAGACGATGCAAAAAGATATAAGCAACCTGCAACGCACGATGTCAATTTTCAACGAAAAGATAGAATTTAGAAAATTTAAATTTTAAAATTTGATTAGATTATGTATTTTAAAATTCCGTATTAGTTTGCTTTTTTTGAGATTAAAATCCCTCTGCTACAATGTCGTAAAGATATCCTACCGTTTCGTCGTTTAAATTTAGCGTCTTTTTGCTTCGTAAAAATTCTAAAATTTCATCCTGCGCAAAGCCCGCTCTTTGCGCGCAATGCTCGTGCGCAGGCAAAAAGCCGCGGCATAGTGCGATATTTTCTAAAATTTCCTCATCGCATAAAAAACAATACGGCTCGTCGTGCAACCGCCCCTCAAATTTTAAAATTTCGGCGTAACTTTCTACGATTATGCGGCGCGGATTTTGTTTGCCGAAGCGCACAGCAGCTCGGTTTAGCAGCTCGTAATAGAATTTATCTAGATGCTCGGCATCTTTTAGATGTGCGTGTAAAAGCCGCATAAATTGTTGCCAAAATAGCAGCTTCTCGCGGTTTCCGAGCCACGCGTATCCTAGATGCATCACGCCGCTAAGACGAGGGAGGAAGTTTTGATTTTGCGAGAGTTCGAAGTCGATTTTATAGCCCTGGATGATGTTTGAGTGGCGCGCACCGTAAAAGCGATACGCACGCACGAGCGCGCTTTCGCTTAGCACGTCTACGATGCAGTCCTCATCCCTAACCTTGGTCGTTTTTAATATAAATCCTTGCATTTTCCTATTTTAGCGAAATTCACATATAAATTTAAATAAAGAATTTTAGGTTATAATCAGAAGTTTCATTTCATAGAATTTAAAGGAAATCATATGAATTTTGGAGATCTATTTTCAAAAATACGTAGGACGCAACCTGCGCCGAGCGAAGCTCCTACGCACTGGATAAAGTGCCCAGGATGCGGCGCGCTGATGTATAGCAAAGAGGTCGAGCAAAATCATAGCGTTTGCCCGAAGTGCAACTATCACCTTCGTTTTGACGCGCAGGCTCGCATCGATCTGATCTGCGACGAGGGCTCTTTCGTGGAGTACGATCAAAATTTACAGCCCGTCGATCCGCTAAAATTCGTCGATAAAAAATCCTACAAAAAGCGCATCTCCGAGAGCAAGGAAAAAACAGGCAGGTTTAGTGCGGTAATCGCGGGCGAGGGTGCGATAAGTCGCCAAAAAATTCAGCTCGTGGTGTTTGATTTTAACTTCATGGGCGGAAGCCTGGGCTCCGTGGAGGGCGAAAAGATCGTGCGCGCCGTAAAACGTAGTCTGGATAAAAAGGAGCCGCTAATCATCGTAAGCGCAAGCGGTGGCGCAAGGATGCAAGAAAGCACCTTTTCGCTGATGCAGATGAGTAAAACCTCTGCCGCGCTTAAAATTTTATCCGAGCATAAAATTCCTTTCATCTCCGTTCTTACCGATCCTACGATGGGCGGCGTAAGCGCGTCCTTTGCGTGGTTGGGAGATATTATCATCGCAGAGCCCGGCGCTCTCATTGGCTTTGCCGGGCAGCGCGTCATCAAGCAAACTATAGGCGCAGATCTGCCCGAGGGCTTTCAAAGATCGGAATTTCTGCTCGAGCACGGACTAATTGATGCGATCGTGCCTAGAGCCGAGATGAGGCAGTATCTAAGCGATATAATCAACGTGCTTAGCAAAAACGCCGTGCAGATTGATGATACTAGCGATAAGTCGCTGCACGAAGAGGGAAGCGAAGAGTAGTGCAGATAACGGTAAATTCCATCCAAAAGGGCACGGACGAGTTCGCAGGCGCGATAAGCGATTATAAAAAAATGGCGGCTAAATTTGCCGCGGTGCGAGATGAGACCTTTTTTAACGCTAATATCGCTCGCGCACAAAGCACATCTGCTGAGCTAGCGCTTAAGGCGTATGATGAAGCTTATCTACCACGCCTTAGCGGATACGTCGTAGCTCTGGACGAACGCGGGCAGGAGCTAGATAGTGTGGAATTTGCGAGTATGCTAAAGGATAAAAGCGCCGTGTCGTTTTTCATCGGTGGCGCTTATGGGCTTAGTGAAAATTTTAAGGCAAAAGCCGATAAAATAATCAGTCTTAGCAGGCTTACGTTAGCGCATAAAATCGCTAAACTTTTGCTCTTTGAGCAAATTTTTCGCGCATTGTGCATTAACGCAAACCATCCATATCACAAATAAAGGGAAAGAATGAAGAAAAACGAGTTGAAATTTTACAAGAAAATTTTAGAAGAAAAAAGAGAGCAACTCATCGCCAATATTAATAGCTCTGTAAATGAAATTTCGGAATTGCGCGAAAATAAAGCTGCAGATGATTTTGACGTAGCGAGTATGAATACGGATTTAAGCATCGAATACTCGCTCAATGTTAATCAACAAAAGGCATTTTTAGAGATCGAAAGCGCGCTTAAGCGCATCGAAAACGGCACTTATGGGCTTTGTGAGAGCTGCGGCGAGCAGATAAGCTTAGAGCGTCTTAAGGTAAATCCGGAGGCGAGATTGTGCATTTCGTGCAAGGAACAGGCGGAAAAGCAAAATAGGAGTTAGCTATGAAAACCAAGCAATTCTTTTTATATTCGATCGTCTATATCGCAATCGTCGCGATTTTAGTTTTTACGCAGCAAAGCAGTAGCTATACGCTGGGGCTTTTCGGTTTTACGCTTACGCTTCCTGTTGCAGTGTGGATCGTGCTGCCGTTAATTTTATATATGATTTTAGCGATTTTTCATATCGTTTTTCACAGCTTCGCGTTTTACCGCACAAAAAGGGCGATCGCAAAGGATCTAAGCGCATACGATGCGATGAGTAAAGAGGTTTTACTGGGTCTTGATACCAATAAAGACTTTAAAACCGAGTATTTTAAAGACCCAAGCGAGCTTACTAAAATTTTATCTCCGTGGTACGATAGCACTGGCATAGATGTCAAAAATGAGGATCTAAAAGAGGTCATAGGTGTTATTGAGAAGGTTAAAAACGGCGAAGTGGCGGATCTGCGAAAATATAAACTTCCTAAAGATAACGGACTATTTTTGCAAAACGAGCTCAATCGCCTCGACGCCGAGCCTGCGTATGCGTATGAAATTTTAAAAACCAAGGGCGTTTATAGTGAAAATATCACTAAAAAAGCCTATGCCGTAGCGCTTGCCAAAGGAAGCTACGATAAGATCAAAGCTTATAAAATTCCTCAAGATATAGCCGAGGTAAATATTTTAGTGGATCGCGCGGTGAATGACGCGAGCTTTGAGATCAGCAGCGAGGAGCTTTTCGATCTCGTAAATAATGAAAAATTTAGCGAGCAGGATTTTATCGGCTTTGCTAAAAAGCTAAAAAATCATCTCGCTCCAGAGCAATACAAAGCCTTTTTCGAGCGGCTCAAAAACGAGAATCAAGAAGCGACCGAGGCATATCTGTACGCGCTATATGAGCTTGGCATGATCGACGAGTTTAGAGAGCAGCTAAGTCTTGCCGACGGCGACGAGTTTGAGAAGTTTAAAATTCTGCTATTTTTGCGAGACAACGGCAAAAACGTCCCTGCGTCACTGCTATTTTAGCTCGGTAATTTTACGAGCTAGTTTTATGCGCGGGTAAGAGAGATTGCTTTTAAGTTCTTTGTGGCTATTAAACACAGCCTGCGCGATAAATTTTAAAGTGCGGATAAAATTTTAACTCGCGCAAATTTGAAATTTCAAAATTTATCGAAAAATCAATGCGCACAAGCGGTAAAATTTAAAAGATTTGCTTGCGTAGTGCGCACGTAAACGGATTTTGCATTTACGCGATTAAATTTAAAATTTAAACGTAAAGCGCAAGACTTGCTAGCCGAATAAAAGTGCTGAAATTTTAAAATCCGCGCGGCGTTTTGAAAGCTGCTTGCCAGGTTCGCCGTGCAAATAAAATTTGGTGGCGATCATCCTTGCTGCCGTTTTGCCACCACTCAAATTAGCTAAGCTTAAAAATAAAATTCGCGCCTAAATGCGAATACGTAGCCTATGAAATTTAAAATTTTAAAGCTCGTGGCAAAACCTGCTGCAAGCGTTGCGGCGTTAAATTTAAAGGTTTAAATTCAGACGAAATCAAAATGAGAAATTTAAAATGACGAAAGATTTTTTTAAAAGGAACCCTCTATTTTTGGCGCCTTTGGCGGGCTTTTCGGATCCGCCGCTACGGGGCGTAGTGAAAAAATTCGGCTGCGACGCGACCGTAAGCGAGATGATAAGCGCAAACGCCCTTGTTTTCGAGGGTGAAAAGACGCTAAAGATGCTCGAAAAAAACGCCGCCGAAACCCCCTTTTTCGTGCAGATCGCAGGCAGTGATGCGGAAATTATCAAAAAGGCGGTTTTACTCATCAATAAATTTGACGGCATCGACGGCATCGATCTAAACTGCGGCTGCCCCGTCCCCAAAGTCGTAAAGCAGGGCGCTGGCTCGGCGCTGCTGCTTGATCTGCCCCGTCTATCGCGCCTGGTTGAGACTATCAAAAAGTATTCGAATAAAAAATTTACGAGCGCGAAGGTGCGGCTGGGCTTCGGTACCGTGGATATCGAAAATATCGCTCGCGCCGTACAAAGCGCAGGAGCCGATTTTATCGCGATTCACGGACGCACCAGAGCGGGCGGATACAGCGCGGCGGTGGATTACGGCGCGATCGCAAGAGCTAAACGCGCGCTGCAAATCCCAGTGATCGCAAACGGCGACATAAACTCCGCCAATGCGCCTGCAGTGCGAGACCTTAGCGGCGCAGACGCGCTGATGATCGGTCGCGCGGTAATCGGCAGGCCGTGGATCTTTCGCGAGATCAAAACGGGCGAACGCGCAAGCGACGAGCTAAAAAGGGAGGTCGTGCTTTATCATTTCTCCCAGATGTTAAGCCACTACGGCGTGCGCGGCGCGGCGATATTTCGCAAGCATCTGCACGAATACTCTAAGGGGCGCGAAAATGCCGCAAGCTTTCGCGAGCAGATCAACCACGTCGCTGCTGAGAGCGAAATGACTCGGCTAATCGAGGAATTTTTTAGCTAAATTTAGAATTTTAGGAACTCTGATGATTATTTTAAAAATTATAGCCTGTGCATTTTCGATGAGTTTTTGCTTGATGTGCATTTCAAGTTTAATGGGTTTTTTTATAGGGCAGATTTTTGACACATCTAGCGTCCGGTTTGACGATCCCTTAGAATGGCTACAGCAGAAGTGCGTATATTTCCTATTTTTGTGGATATTTTTCTGCGGGGTTTGTGCGGTGCTTGCCGCAAAGCTAAAGGATTTTGATAAGTTCGTGGATTTTTTCGTAAATTTATTTTTGCCTACAGCAGCGGTTTGGATACTATCGCCATTTTTAGGGATGATGATTGTGGCGCTGATTGTTTCAGATTTGCATCTTGCGAGGTTTTATTCCTCATTGCTTAGCGCATTAATATTTATCGTTCTTTTTATGATCGTCGTAGCCGAGGTCCTAAAGCAGATTTATCCGCCCAAGTCCTAACGCGCGAAATTTTAAAATTTAGTGCAGAGCTCTGCCGCGGGATTCTCGCCTGCCGCCTATAATCACAGCCCGTGCGTTAAAAGGCGATGGCGTTAAAATTTAAGGAGAAATTATGCAAAATATCTACATCATCGGCGACGTGCACGGCTGCTACAGATCACTTTTGGCGTTAATAGAGCAGCTGCCGCATAAATTTGATAGTAAAATTTGCTTCGTGGGTGATCTGATCGACCGAGGTCCTGCGAGCGCGGATGTAGTTGAATTTGTGTGCGCTCGCGGATACGACGCGGTGATGGGCAATCACGAAAAGCGCTTTGTAAGCAACGCAAAAACTGCCCTAAGGTGCGCAAAAACTGGCAAATTTACGAGCTCAAACGACCCTTACGCGTTTTTTAGCCTGGATGAAAGCTGGCTATTTAATAACGGCGGTGAAGCGACGCTAGCGTCGTATTATCGTCACGGAGGCGTGAAGCAATGCAAGGAGCATCTGCGGTTTGTCTCGCGGCTGCCGATTTACCTAGAGTATGATTTGCACGATGAAAGCGGTCGTGCGCTCGTCGTATCGCACTCCGCAGTAGGGCGTATGTGGCGGCTCAGACACGATGCGGAGCGCGCGAAAAGCTTCGCAGCTCACGTGCTAAGCGGGCGCGGAGATGATAGCGCGAATGACGGGATTTTTAACGTCTACGGGCACACGCCGGTGAAAAAGCCCGTCATTACGGAATTTAGCGCAAATATCGATCTGGGCTGTGTTTATAAAAAGCACTGGGGCGAGAAAGCAAGGCTTTGTGCGCTGGAATTTCCCTCAAAGAAAATTTTCACGCAAGAATGCATAGATTTTTGAGTTTGTATTCAGACTCGCACGTATTAAAAATTTAAATTTACGCAGGCTATTTGAAAGCGAAATTTTAGAATTTAAAAGCGCGTTCTTGAAGCTCCCGTCGCGCAGCCAAGCCGCGCTGAAATTTCAAATAATATCCCTTAGCTTACGCGCTTCATACATCCATGCCTCAAGCTCATCCCAGCGCTCGTCACGAATCATCCCCACGCAAAGATCCAGTTCGTTTTTAAAAGCATCGATCGCGCCTAGGAGGTTTGTGCGGTTTTGCTTAAAAATATCGACCCACATCTGCGGCGAGCTTTTAGCGATACGGCTCATGCCCGAAAAGCTGCCTCCGGCTAAATTTATGATGTTGCGGCGATTTTCCTCTTTTAGCACGCTGTTTACGAGCGAATAGCTGATCGCATGCGGCAGGTGCGAGATGAGCGCCACATGGTGATCGTGGCTTTTTGCGTCCATAAATACGATCTTCATCCCCGCAAATGAAAAAATTTCGACCGCTCGTTTGATATGCACTTCATCCGCGCCGTGATCGTCGCAGATGACGACTACTGCGCCGTTTAAAAGCTCTTTAAATGCCGCTTGCGGGCCGGAGTTTTCGGTGCCCGCCATCGGGTGAGCCGCGATGAAATTTCGTCTGATTTGCGGCGGGCAGTTTTGCAAAATTTTAAATTTCGTGCTTCCCAGATCGATGATCGTCGTCTCGCTTCTGCAGTCGCTTAGTTTTTGCAATGTCTCAATAATTGCCTCCACGGGGATTGCGAGAAAGATCGCGTCGCAGCTTTGCTTCATCTGCTCCAGACTTAAAATTTCATGCACGAGCCCGAGTCGCAGAGCTTCTTTTTCGTTTTCGCGGCTGATGTCGCAGCCATAGACGGCGCTAATTATTTTGGTGCTTTTTAGACATAGCCCCAGCGAGCCGCCGATGAGACCCAGACCGATAATTCCTATCTTCATAAAATTCCTTTTTGATATATGCAAGTTTTAATTTTAATGTGGTATTATACGCAAATTATTTTCGTTTTTAGGTAAAATTTTATGAAAAAAAGCGTTTTTTTACTCTTAGTAGGCGGGATTTCCGTGGCGTGCGCCGCACAGATCAAATCCATTAAATTCGAAGGTCTTAGACATCTCTCTCCACAGGTCGCACAGCAAATTTCGGGGCTTAAGGTAGGCGATGAGCTTAACGGCGAAAACACCAATGCTGCGATTTCAAAGCTATTTGAGCAGGGCTATTTCAGCGACGTTTATATCAGCGAACAAGGCGGTGCGGTCACGATCAATGTAACCGAAAAGCCGACTATCGCTAAGGTCGAGATCAAAAACGTAGTTACCAACGACCGCGATAAGATCAATGAGCTCATCGGTTTGCGTCCGGGTCAGGTTTACGATGAGGTGGCTGCTAAAAAAGCGGAGACCCGCATCAAGCAATACTACGAAGTCAAGGGCTTTTTCGACACCGTGGTGGAATTTTATCCAAAGCCGATAAACGACGATAAATCGGTCATCTTGTTAACGATCGAGGTAAATCGCGGCGAAAATATCATCATAGATAAGGTAAATTTAGTAGGCGCAGACAAGCTCGACTATGACGATATAGAGCCATCTGTTGCCAATAAAGAACGCGAGACGCTGGGCTGGATGTGGGGCTTTAACGACGGTAAGGTAAAAACTGCCGAGCTTCCTAACGACGCAAATAGAATTCAAGAAGAATATTATAAAAAAGGCTACTTGGACGCGCAGGTTTCTGCGCCGCTACTTAATGCCGATATGGATAATTACACTGCTGATTTGACTTATTATATAAAAGAGGGCGAGCAATACACCGTAAGCTCCGTAGATATCGAGTATCCTGCAGATATAATCAAGCTTGATAAAGAAAAAGTTTTGGACGATTTCAAGCTTCAAAAGGGCGATACGATGAATTCCGAGCGTTTGCGTCGCGATATGAATACGCTAGAGACTTTAGTCGCGGATCAGGGATATGCCTATGTGCGCATCGTGCCTAAGACTAAGCAGGACAAAGAAGCTCGCACAGTCGCTATCACGTATCAAGTCATCCCGGAGGATAAAGTCTATATTAGAAACGTAACGATCTCAGGCAACGATAAGACCGAGGATAAGGTCATCCGCCGCGAGATGTATCTGACCGAGGGAAATTTATATAGCAAAACCGACTACAACGATTCGTTAAATTCTTTAAAACGCACGGGATATTTCGATGAGGTGGAGATTAAAGAAAACCGCGTTTCTAACGATCAGATTGATCTTGAAGTCGCAGTCAAAGAAGCTCCTACAGGCTCTATCACGGGTGGTATCGGATATGGCAGTGAGGATGGAATTTTACTTAGCGGCGGTATCAGCGATCGCAATGTATTTGGCACCGGTCTTCACGGCGCGTTCTCGGTTGAAAAGAGCGACGATCAGTTAAGCGGACGCTTGAGCTTAACCAATCCTAGAGTGTTTGATTCTGAGTATAGCTTGGGCGGATCGATCTTTGCCAACGATTACGACTGGGACGATTACGATGAGAAATCTTACGGATTTTCAATCACGGGCGGTCGCAAGATCGGGCGCAATACCGATGTAAGCCTTACGTATTATCTCGAAAAAAGCGAAATCAAGGGCTTAAACAGGTATTATGCCGAGGCAGGTTATTTAGATGGCAAGAATTTAAAAAGCTCGATTATCCCGTCTATTACATACAACAGCACCGATGATTATTACTTGCCAAGAAGCGGTATGATCGCAAGTGCCAGCTTAGAATACGCGGGTCTTGGCGGCGATATGGACTACACCAAGGCGCGAGGATCATTTAACTACTACTTTGGCTTACGAGATTATATCGATCACGACATTATCTTTAGATACAAAGCTGCAACGGGCTATATGTGGGAAGGTAATAAAAAGATCCCGATCAACGAAAAGCTATTCCTAGGCGGAATGAAAAGCATTAGAGGCTACGAAGGTCGCAGTATCCCTAAACGAAATATATGTGTACCTAAGGGGTCGTCAGATTGCCGCTACATTGAAACGGGCGGTATGCAGAGCTTCAATAACTCATTTGAGCTAAGCTTTCCGGTAGTTGATAGGCTTAAAATGCGCTTCGTAACGTTTTTTGACTACGGAATGATCGGCGATCATGACTGGAACGAGGAGGAGCGCTACAGCACGGGCGCTGGTATCGAGTGGATGACGCCGATGGGGCCTTTGCAGCTATACTTCGTCAAGCCGCTTAATAAAAAGCCGCACGACGACACAAATAGCTTCGAATTTAGCATCGGTGCTAGATTTAATTAAACGCGACGACTTGCGAACGCTGTGGCGTGCGTAGAATTTTCTACCGCACGCCTTAAATTATTTAATAATGCTCGCAATTTTAGCTTTTTGTGTAGCGCTTATTTGCAGCTATTGTAGGCGGTTTGAGCTAAATTTTAATTGGAATTCCGCTCGGCTTAGGATGAAATTTAAACGCACAACTTGCTTTGAATTTTTTAGAATTTTAGTTATCAAGATAGTTTAGAATTTCATTCGTATGGTAAAATTTTAAGTACAAGAGTTCTAAAAAATCAATACAAGCAATTAGCATACTTTAAAGAAATTCTATATTAAAATTTTAAAGGTTACGATATAGACGATAAACGCTGCTTTGTCGCGCGCGGAATTTCACTGCATAGGATCTAGCGCGCCACTGAATTTTAAAGCTCATAAATTTTTGAGATTCTAAAATTGCTAGAATTTAAAATTTTAAATCGCCTCGTAAATCGCTAAACATTTGTGTTAAATTTTGCCTCGCTTTACCGATAATTTAAGTTAAGCTTGTAAAATCGCGCTCTAAAATCATATCAAAGGCTCTTTTATGCGTAGAAATGGCAATGGAACGAAGCTTAAAATTTTAATATTTCTTATTATAATATGCGCTTTGGTTTATGGAATTTTTAGAATTTTCACCTCGCCGAAATTTGAAAAAAATCCTCCGCAAATTGCGCTGGAAAATGAAATTTATTGGAATTTAACCTCGCCCTTGAAGATTAAAATTTCAGACGATACCGGCATTAAGCTTGTCCGCGTTAATTTAAACGACGGAGCCAGCACGATACCGCTACTAAATGAGGAGCTGAACGTTCCGCAAACGACGCTAGAGCTTGCCGTGCAATTTCCTAAAAATTTGATGCTTAATAAAGATAAAAACTACAAGCTTGAGGTTTTTGCAAACGACATTAGCTCGTGGAATTTTGCGCAAGGAAATAAGAGCGTAAAAACGGCAAATATAATAATAGATGACAAAAAGCCCGTCATAAATATCATCAATCAATCCTATAAAATTACCAAAGGTGGTAGCGCTGTAGTTGTATTTTCGGCAAAAGACGAGCGCCTAAACGAAGTCTACGTCAAAACCAACTATGGCAAAATTTTTAAAGCGATTCCTTTCGTAAAAGAGGGTTATTATGCATCTCTCGTAGCGTGGCCTGCAAATTTAGAGGAATTTCGCGCAGAAGCAGTCGCTACCGATCGTGCAGGCAACGAAAGCATTTCGCAGATCAAATATTTTTATCAGGACAAAAAATACAAAGTCTCTACTATCAAGCTAAATCCGGGTTTTATTAACGGCAAAGTAAGTGATCTGGCTAGCCAATATGCGCAGAATTTTAACTCTATGAGCGATCTGGAAAAATTCAAATTCGTAAATGAAACTCTGCGTAAGAAAAACGGAGACGATCTGCACGCTGCTACTAGCGCGGTGCACGAGGATAAAATAAATGGATTTGAGCTAAAGCCTTTTTATCCGCTTGCTAAAGGCGCAGCGGTAGCAAGCTTTGCCGATCATCGGATATTTTTTATGAACGACGAACAGGTAAGCGAGTCATGGCATATGGGGCTCGATCTAGCAAGCGTCGCAAACGCCGATATCAAAGAGAGCAACTATGGCAAGGTAGTTTTCGCGCAGGAAAACGGAATTTTCGGATTAAATTTAGGAATTTATTACGGCTTCGGATTATACGGCATCTACGGACACTGCTCGGCGACGCAGCTAAGTGTGGGCAGCGATGTAAAGCCGGGCGACATTCTAGCGCAGACGGGCTCAAGCGGCTTTGCTTTCGGAGATCATCTGCATTTTGGCATCGTAGTTCAGGGCGTGGACGTAAGACCCGAGGAGTGGATGGATCCTAAGTGGATGAAAGATAACATTACCGACGTCTTAGAATCGTCCAAAAAAGTAATAGAAAAAGGTAAGTAAATTTTAAAATTTTCGCTATAATGCACGGGTTAATGAAAACGAGGATAGAAATGAGACAGACAACGATAGCTAAGAAAGTCCATAACGTCGGCATCGGGCTGCACAAAGGTGAGCCTATCAGACTTACGTTAGAGCCTTTAGAGGCAGGCAGTGGAATCGTATTTTATAGAAGTGATCTTGGCATTAGTTTTAAAGCCGAGCCGAAAAACGTCATAAATACGCAAATGGCAACCGTCGTAGGAAATGAGAAGGGCTATATATCTACGATCGAGCATCTAATGAGCGCCATTAATGCCTACGGTATCGATAATATCCGTATTATCGTCGATGCTAATGAAATTCCTGTGATGGACGGAAGCTCCGCGAGCTTTTGTATGCTTTTGGACGAAGCGGGGGTAAGAGAGCTTGACGCGAATAAAAAAGCTCTCATCATCAAGCGTGCCGTGGAGATTCGTGAGGGCGATAAGCTCGTACGGCTGAGCCCTAGCAAGAGCCCGAAATTTGATTATACAATTAAATTTAGCCATCCGCTCATCGGTACTCAGCACTATGTTTTTGAATTTAGCAAGAAATCTTATCTTAAAGAAATTTCGCGCGCCAGAACTTTTGGTTTTTTGAAAGATGTACAGGCGCTACGCTCCATGGGGCTAGCTCTAGGCGGCAGCTTGGAAAATGCCGTCGTAATTGATGAGAATAAAATTTTAAATCCCGAGGGATTGCGCTTCGAAAACGAGTTCGTTCGCCATAAAATTTTAGACGCGATCGGCGATTTGGCGCTGGTGGGCGCTCCGATTTTGGGCGATTATACAGCGTTTGCGGGAAGCCACGATCTAAATCATAAACTAACTTTATCAGTTTTAGCCGATGCGAAAAATTTCGAGCTAGTAGATCTTACCGCCGAGGTTGTGCGCGAATATCAAAAAGTCTTTGCTTAAGGCTGCAAAATCAAAGAGGTTGAAATTCTAATTGCCGCCCTTAGCGCTCCATGCTTGCTCGGCGTTTACGAAAACGGCGCTAAGATAGCGGAATTTTCAAGCATTGAAGGCGAAAAAGCTGATAAATTTCTGGTCGCTAAATTTAGCGAAATTCTAAAAACTTATAAAATCAAAGAGCTCATCTACGCAAATACTCCCGGCAGCTTTATGGGCATGAAGGTAAGCTATGTGATTTTGCGCACGCTTGGCATCGCTCTTGATGTGCCACTATACGCCATCAGCGGCTTTGAGCTAAGTGGCTTTGGGCCGATCAGAGCGAATAAAAACTTCAGCTACGTTTACGATCACGGCGAAATCAAAATGAAAAAATGCGCCCCCGCCACGCTATCTTTGCCGCAGGATTTATCGGTTTTAAATAAAAGCGATGATATACTTCCAAATTACATCATAGAAGCGGTTTAGGAGAGAGCTTGATTATAAGAATTCCTGCGACGAGCGCAAATTTGGGCCCTGGTTTCGACGCGCTCGGCCTCAGTCTAGGGCTATTTAACGAAGTAGAGATTACCGAGCAGAAGTTTTTTTGCGTATCGCTTAGCGGCGAGGGTAGCGACAGAGCGTGGCTTAAGAAGGGCAACGCTTTTTTGAATATTTTCAATGAAATTTACAGAAAACTAGGCGGCGGGCAAGAGATAAATTTTAAATTTGCTTTTCACAACAACATCCCGTTTTCGCGTGGGCTAGGCAGCAGCTCGGCCGTGATCGTAGGCGCTATCGCAAGCGCTTATAAAATTTGCGGTTTTGAGATAGATCGCGCTAAAATTTTAAACACGGCACTGGAATATGAAAATCACCCCGATAATATCGCGCCCGCGACGCTCGGCGGCTTTGTCAGCAGCGTCGTAGACGGCAAGACGGTTCGCACGCAAAAATGCGAAATTTCGCAAGATCTGCAAGCGGTCGTCGTCATCCCCGATACGCCGATGCCTACGAACGAATCGCGCGGCAAGCTGCCTAAGAGCTTTTCGATCAAAGATTGCGTTAGCAACCTCTCGCATGCGGCGTTTCTGACCGCTTGCTTTATGCGGCGCGATTACGACAGCTTGCGCTATGCCTGTATCGACAAGATGCACGAGCAGATGCGCATGGGCGTGCTTCCGCAGCTTTTTGGGGTGCGCGAGATCGCCTATGATAACGGTGCGCTTATGAGCTCGCTCTCGGGAAGCGGCTCAAGCTTTTTAAATTTAGCCTACAGATCCGACGCCGCAAAGCTTAAAGCCTGCCTTAGCGAAAATTTTAAAAACTTCCGCGTCGAAATTTTAGAGATCGACAACGGTGGCTTTAATATTGACTAAGAAAAATAAAGATATAATCGCATGAGCGAACCGATTAGGATGTGCGTTATTTGCAGGGGGCGCTTCGCCAAGCGCGAACTCCACGCCTTTTTGCAAAATTTTAAAAATATAAGCTCAAACAGACAATTTTATATTTGCGACGGTTGCATAAATCAAAAAGAGAAAATTTCAAAATATCTATCTAAATTTGCGTCTAGCGCAGATTTGGGACATATCAAGGAGAGGGTTTTAAATGGGTGTTCTGATTAAAGATATCGCGGATGAGCTTGGATACGCAAGCAAAGAGATAATCGAAAAAGCGCAGGAGATGGGCTTTAAAAAGGTAAAAACCGCGTCGAATAAAGTAAGCGAAGAGGAAGCTGCCGCTATTTACGATTATATCCAGACGGGAATTTTGCCGGGGAAAAAGTCAAAGCCCGCAAAGAAAAGCTCCGAAAAAGCGCAAGAAGACGAGAAGAAACCCGCTAAAAAACAGAGCGAAACTAAAAAAACCGCTAGAAAAGAGAGCCCTAAAAAGGCGGAAAGCTTAAAAGCTTCCGAATCCAAAGAGTCCGCGCAGAGCGCCAAAGAGCCTAGCGATGAAAAAACGCGTACGCAAGAGCCTGAGGTAAAAACCGAAAAATCCCAAAATCAAAAAGAGGAAATTTCCTCCGCCCCGCAGGAGAAAGAGGAGAAGCAGATCACCGCTTCAAAGCCTGCTTCGGTGCAGATAAACAGCGGCGATAGTATCGCTAGCGAGAGCTTGCAAAAGCGCCGCGGCTTAGTCATCGTAAAAAAGAAAAAGGAAGTTCAGGCCCCGGCGGCACAAGATAGAACCGAGCCTAGGCGCGAAAAGATAAGTGCGAGCCTAGAGGCGATCTTTTCAAATGCCGAACTAAATTTGAAAAAGAAAAAGATCGAAAAGAAAAAAGCTCCCGCGGCTAAAAAAGAGGACGCCCTTAAAATCGATATCATTCCTGATCACGAGATGGCGGATATCGTCATTGAGGACGAGGATGTCGTGGTAATGCCCGATTTCACCGTCAAACCGATCCAAACCGAAAATCGCACCAAAAGTAAAAACCAACCCAATATTTATCGCGCCTCGCAGAATCAAATTTTTAGCAGTGAGGGCGGTATAAGTCGCGGCGGTCGCAAAAAGCATAAAAAAGCCCCTCGCGAGCAGGGTAGCGAAATCGTAAGCTCTGTAAATATCCCAAAAGAGATTCGCGTCTATGAGTTCGCCGATAAGATCAAAAAGCAGCCTAGCGAGATCATCGGCAAGCTATTTGCGCTTGGGATGATGACGACGAAAAACGACTTTTTGGACGAGGACGCGATAGAAATTTTAGCAAGCGAATTTGGCATCGAGGTAAATATCGTCGATGAGGCGCAGGAGTTTGATTACATCAAGGCTTACGAGGACAGCGAAGGCGAAGAAAATTTAATCGCTAGAGCGCCTGTCATTACCATCATGGGACACGTCGATCACGGCAAAACGAGCCTACTTGATTACATTCGAAACTCGCGCGTCGCAAGCGGCGAAGCGGGCGGCATCACGCAGCACGTAGGCGCGTATATGGTCGAAAAAAACGGCAGGAAGATCACCTTCATCGATACCCCGGGCCACGAGGCCTTTACTTCGATGCGCGCGCGCGGAGCCGAGGTTACAGATATCGTAATCATCGTAGTGGCCGCAGACGACGGCGTTAAGCCTCAGACTAAGGAGGCTATAGCGCACGCCAAGGCGGCAAACGTGCCGATCATCATCGCGATAAATAAGATGGACAAACCTAATGCTAATCCAGATCTCGTAAAAACCGGGCTTGCAGAGCTTGACATCATGCCTACCGAGTGGGGCGGCAGCTACGAGTTCGTGCCGATCTCCGCAAAAACGGGCGAGGGAATTGAAAATTTATTAGAGATCGTGCTTTTGCAAGCTGATCTTTTGGAGCTCAAAGCCGATCCTAGCAAGCAGGCTAAAGCAACCATCATCGAAAGCTCCCTGCAGAAGGGGCGCGGTGCCGTTGCCACCGTCATCGTGCAAAACGGCACCCTGCACGTCGGCGATACCGTCGTAGCAGGCATTGCATACGGCAAGGTGCGCGCGCTTAGCGACGATAAGGGCAGGGCGCTAAAGCAAATTTTACCGGGCGAATGCGGCGTCATCATAGGCCTTAGCGAGGTTCCGGGTGCGGGCGAGACGCTGATCGGCGTTTCAAGCGATAAGGAAGCGCGCGAGTACGCGAGTAAAATTTACGAGCATCAGCGCCAAAAAGAGCTTAGCAAATCGACCAAGGTCACCATCGACGAGCTAAGCGCCAAGATCGCCGAAGGCTCGCTAAAAAGCCTGCCCGTGATTGTCAAAGCCGACGTTGCGGGCTCACTGGAGGCTATCAAAGCAAGCCTTGAGAAGCTCCGCAACGACGAAGTCAAAGTAGATATCATCCACAGCGGCATCGGCGGTATCACGCAAAACGACATCGCCTTAGCAAGCGCTAGCGAAAACTGCGTGATCTTGGGCTTTAACGTCCGTCCTACGGGCGAGATCAAAGAGCTTGCCAAGGAGCGCGGCGCGCAGATTAAGACCTACAACGTCATCTACAATCTAATCGACGATATCAAGGCGCTTTTGGGCGGCCTTATGAGCCCGATCATCAGCGAGGAGGCCTTGGGCCAGGCCGAGATCCGCCAGGTCATCAACGTGCCTAAGATCGGGCAGATCGCGGGCTGCATGGTTACCGACGGGCTCATCGCTCGCGGCGCGAAGATCCGCGTCATCAGAGAGGGCGTCATCGTTTTCGAGGGCAACGTCAGCTCGCTCAAGCGCTTCAAAGACGACGCCAAGGAAGTCGCCAAGGGCTTCGAGTGCGGCGTAGGCATCGAGGGCTACGACGATATGCGCGTGGGTGATTTTATCGAAAGCTACAAGCAAAAAGAGGAGCAGGCTACGATCGACTAGCGCTCGCGGAATTCCGCGTGAGCATTCGCTTTATTCGCACGGCTTGCGGCTAAATTTAAGCCTCGGCTGCGCTTTGAAATTTTATGCTCGTAAAATTTGGGCATGAAATTTCGCCTTTTAAATTTAGCGGCGGAATGCGCGAGCAAGGCTTTAAATTTTGTCGGTTTCTGCGCGAGGCTCTGCCGCGTAGCGGCTAGTTTTGAAATTTTAATGTTTAGACTTTTCTTGCAGCGCGTCTTTGCGATTAAATTTTAAATTTATGCTGCTTATAGGTTGCGAATTTTCCGTGCGACTTAAATTTTAAATTTAATCGCGAAGTTGAAATTTTAAAGCGGCAAAATTTAGATTTCGCGTAGCATCGAAGCGCTTTTAAATTTAAGATAAAATTCCAAAGCGGCGCAGTGTGTGACAAAACGGCGACGCGGTGGGCAGTGCCTTTAAAAATGATGCTGCAACGGCGCGTGCTGTCATCGCGGCGCTGCCAAAAGACGGCAGCGCGGGTATCGTAAAAGCGACGCAGTAAGCGAGCGTAGCGCAAAGAGGGTGCCGCCGCGCGCTGTATTATTGCATTGCGGCGCCAAGAACGGGCAGTGCGGTAGCGGTATAGCGCCGTGGCGAGCAGAGCACGGTGCAGAATAGCACCTGCTTTAGCGCGGTAGTATTTCTACGGTAGCGGCGCAATTATGCGACGAGCTTCCATACGCGAGCCATGAAATTCTCGCGCGATCTGCGTTTAAAAATTAAGCGTAAAGCGTGGGCTAAAATTTAAAAGTAAAATTTCAAAGCCGAGCTCGCTTTTTAAAATTTAAAAGCAAAATTCTAAAAAGCGCGGTACCGCTCTCAATACCTGCGCGCAGCAAACCGCTCAGAATTTAAATGGACGCTCCGGCATGCCGCACGCCGCGTCAAATTTAAACAAACCGCGTCGCCGCAGGACGGATATTTCGCCGTGCCTAAGCGAGATAAAATTCTGCGTTGCCGCCGCGCCAAAGCGAGATAGAATTCCGTGCCGCCATAAGATGGACACGAGAAAAATTCTATGTCGCCGCGATATGGACGTAAGATAAATTTTTATGGCAACGTAATAAAATTTCGCGCCGCCGCAAGACGGACGTTCCGTTGCGACAAAGCAATAAAATTCCGTCATCGCAAGACGCAAAATAAAATTCCGTCGCCGCGCAATCTGCGGCGATTTAAGATAGCGAGGTAAAGATGAATCCGACCGAACTCAGAAGACTTCGCACGCAAAGCGTGCTAAAGCAGCTCATCCCCGAAGCGCTCGCAAGCCTTGAGGACGAGCTTTTGCGCGGGCTGTGCGTCACCGATGTGGAGTGCAAGCGCGGGCGCTACGACGCGTTCGTGTATCTGGATAAAAACGCCTTCGACGAGCGCGAGCAGGAATTCGTGCTCGAAAAGCTCGGCCGCGTGGCAAGATATTTGCAAAACTTCTGCGCCGAGGCGGAGGGCTGGTACCGCTGCCCCGCGTTTCACTTCAAATTTGACGACCGCTTGGAGTATCAAAACAAAATGGACGATCTTTTTGACAAAATAGAGGAGGAGCTGCGCAAAAATGGTTGATTTAGAGGCTTTGGCGCGCGAGTGCGGCGTGCAGCTTTACGACGTGGAGACGGTGAGCGAAAACGGCAGAACGATCTATCGCATCAGCATCACGAAAGCGGGCGGCGTGGGCCTAGACGACTGCGAGCGGCTATCGCGGCTGCTTTCGCCGATTTTCGACGTGGAGCCGCCGCTTGAGGGCGAATGGACGCTGGAGGTCGGCTCGCCCGGGCTTGAGCGCAAGCTAAGCAAGCCGCAGCATTTCGCAAACTCCGTGGGCGAGCTGGTGCGCCTAAGCCGCACGGACGGGCAGAAGCTAAGCGGCGAGGTGCTTGGCTGCGAAGGCGGCGTGCTTAGACTGCGCACGGACGGCGGCGAGGTAAGCGTTCGGCTCGATGAGATCAAAAAGGCGCGAACCTACGTGCAGTGGTAGCGGCGGAGATTTAAAGCTCTGCGCGCAGATTTGAAATTTTGCGAATGAAGCTTTAAAATTTGCCGCGTAGGATTTGTGAGTTTGAAATTTTGGCTTGGAATTTCGAGGTTTAAATTTTAAAATCGCTTTTGAAATTTACAGCTCCTAGTTGTTCTTAGCCGCTCTTGATCTCTCGCGGCGCTCGGCGCAGAATTTTAAAATTCCGGTGCCGCTCGCCTGTTTTGAAATTTTATGTTACGCCGATGAAAGGTAATTTTTTTATGCCGCTAGGCGGTGCTTTGAAATTTAAAATCGCTCCGCTAAAAGGCAAGCTTCGCGGCGATTTCTGCTGCGTAAATTTTAATTCACATGCCGCGCGTGCCGTTTTTGAAATTTCATGTTGCGTCGCTAAATGATAAGTTTTGCGTGACGATTGTGCGTTGCTTTAGAATTTCGCTTCGCGCCCGAAAGCGGCTAAATTTTAAAATTTACGCGCTATTTCGGTACGGTAAAATTCCACGCTGAAATTCCGCCCGTAAATTTTTGATACAAAATTCTTGCGCTAAATTTCGCCTTAAAATTTTGTCCGCAAAATTTTAAGAGGTTAAATTTCGCTCATAAATTTACGCTTTAAAACTCTGCGGGCAGAGGTTTGCGAGCCGCCTGGCGAGAGTTTGATTATCCACCGGCGAATTTTAATGTTCGTCCGGCAAAATTTTAATCACCAAGTAAGCGGCACAGATATTTGCGGCTACGAAGCGGAGATGCCGATTGTGGCTAGCAGCACGGGCGAGGTCATGAGCCCCACGATCGTAAGGATCCATGCTAGTATCGCTATTACGAGCGAGGCTTGCTTTTTGACGGCTTGATAGGTTGCGGCGATCGCGCACAAAAATGCAAGCGGAACGAAAACGATCCCTAGGAAAAAGATCCCTAAAATCGCGAAGACTATGGAGAGTATCCCAAGCACGTTTGATTGGGGTTGAACGGTCGGTTGTTCAGACATTTTAATCCTTTGAAGAAGATTCGTGTAATTCTACCCCCCCCCCCCCCCTGAATTTGAGCTGAAATCAAGCCGCGACTTTTGAAATTTCATATTCGCGCCCGCTCGCTGCTTTGCTCTAGCGCTCCATTAAAATTTTACTTCGCAAAATCCGCGTTTGCACGCTATCGGTAGACGCTCATTTGCGCGATAGGAGAAAATTTTGGCGCGCGAAACAGACGCCGCAAAATTTACGATTTAGGATAAAATTCTAAAACCTGTGGTAAGATTTCGCAGTTTTGTTCCCGCGCAGAATCTTGCTTCTACACATACGGCGCACGGCTTGCACTCTGATAAATTTATTTGGCGCTTAAAGCGAGGCTTGTAGCAGCAAATGTATTTGGAACGTGAGTCGGCGAATCGGTACGGCACGGGCGAGCGTAGGCGGACAAGCGGGTTGCGTCCGAGGCGTAATCCGTTGCGGGCATACTAGGTTGCCGACTAGCCGCAATTCGGCTAAGCGATCGCGGCGGAGTGGGACAATTTAAATTTTGGATTTTGCATGAACGACGAATTTTATATGGATTTGGCGCTGCGGGCTGCGTGGCGCTATCAGGCTCTGACGCTACCCAACCCCGCCGTGGGCTGCGTACTTCTGGATAGGGGCGGCAGAGTTCTAAGTATAGGCGCGCACAAAAAGGCGGGCTTTTTACATGCCGAGGCAAACGCCGTTTTCGCCGCGCTGTGCGATCTGGATGCAAATTTCGCGCAGGATTTCGCCCGCGAATACGCCCGCAAATTCGGCGTTAAATTTCAAAACACAGAGGCTCTAAAAAGCGCGCTCTTACAGCCGAGCTTCACCTATGATTTTATCTTAAACCGCCACGGCGGGCTTTTGCGCGGTGCTTGCGCCTATGTCACGCTCGAGCCCTGCGCGCATCGCGGCAAGACCCCATCTTGCGCCGAGCTTTTGGCGGAGCTAGGCCTATCGCGCGTGGTAATCGGCGCGCGCGATACGAACGCGCAGGCTGCGGGCGGCGCGGAAATTTTATGCCGCAGGGGCATAGAGGTGAAATTTGACGTTTGCCATGCCGCGGCAGCGGAGCTTGCAGAGCCGTTTTATCTGGCGCGCGAGAGCGGCTTTTGCTTCATTAAAATCAATGCCACGCTAAACGGCGCGGTGCATGGGCGGATCGGCAGCGAGAAGCAGCGCGCGTTTGTGCACGAGCTGCGCAGCGTATGCGACTACGTAGGCGTGGGCGGGCAGACCGTGCGCGTCGATAGACCGACGCTGGACGTGCGTGCGGCTAAATTTGATGAAATTAGCGCTTTGGTGGGCAGTGCTGATATGTTGACGCCAGACGCGCGCGTTGCGCAGCAAAATCTAAAGCCGCGCGCGCCCGATGTGTGGATCCGCTCGCGCCGCGCGCTTTCGGATTTTGATGCGAGCATCCCGCTTTTTGGCGTCGCAGGGCGCAAGGTGGAGGTCTCGCACTCGCTGCCTGCGGACGCAAAAATCACGATGATAGAGGCGGGGGCGAGTTCGTTTGACGAGTTTGCGCAGTTTGCGAGCCACGCGCTTATTTTTTACAGCGCGCAGATGAGGGACGCGGGAAATTTTAGAGCAAATGCCGCGCTACGGCCGCTTTTCATCTCCAGCGCAGGCGATCCGCACCTGGAAGCGAACGAATTCTACGGCTGGTTTAAAATTTTAAAGTAGAGCAAGACAGTACTGTAGCTGCAGAAATAGTATTTTAATCAAAATCTTGTGTTTGCCTGGTAAAAAGCAGTAGCGACTTTAAATATCTAAACATAGTATCGGTATAATCACAAAAAACGCGATTATAAGCAGCACGATCAATAGCGCTTTGTCAATTTTGGAGTATTTTTTGATACTGCAATTTTGCAAAAATTTCCCAAGTTCGTATTCGCTATTCCTAAATAGTCGAGCTGTCCAAATTATCCCTAAAAATAGACACATTGCTGAAAATGCCGCATTTGACTTTTGCCATACGAATATACCGAAGATCATAAAAAACGATAGCATGCTTACGATAAATATACCTATCGTCGCAAAAGCAACGAAAAATATGAAATTTAGCTTGTAATCAATGCCTAAAATGCGAAAGTCGATAATTTTATCGGCAATATAAAATGCTAAAATTATCGTTAGGATAGCTTTTGCGATCTGAACGTCTAAGGGAGCATAATACAAAAAAGGCATGTCAAAAACCATACCTACGCGTAATAAAGTAAAGCCGAGCGAGAATGAGAATACGCCCGTCAGTAAGATGCCTAGAAGTAATTTATAGAAATATATTTTCATACGCAATCCTTAAAATTCTGCGAAATTATATAAAACAACGGCTTAAGATTTTGATCGCGAATTTAGCGTAAGCTTTGAAATTTTTCACGTATACCGCAAGCAACAACGCAGAGCGAGTATAAAAAATAGATATATGCCGCAAGCGGGACAAAAGCGACAAATCCCGAAGCATAAACTAGCGCTACTAGTACATATGTCGCATTTGCCAGCGCAGGTATGCTATAAGTCCAAAGCTCGGGCTTTTCAAAAGGGGTGTCGATAGCGTTAAAATACAAAGCTAAATTTACGACAAGCAGTAGAAAAAATATATAATTCTTTTTCATAAAAGGAAAAGCGGCGCAAACCAAGACTACTATCAAATTTAATGCGATAAGAAAACCTATGTAATTAATATCTATAAAGGCGCAAAGTAAGCCTAAAATCGCGATTAATATATGTTTTTTCATATCCAATTGCCGTCCTTTTTAATTCCTGCAATTATAATGCGTAGGTTTAAATTTTGATAAAAAAAGTATTTCGTGCTTTAAAATTTTGTCGCACCGTGCGGGCGATCTACGCCTATTAAATTTAGCGCAGACGGACAAAATTAAACGGGGCGCTTAGCTTTATTTAGATTCAAAAACGATAAAGTTTAGCCATATTATTATGCCTATAAACAATAAAATAGACGATAGTGCTTCGTTGGCATTCCAGCGCCTTTTTAGACTAACGATTTGTAAAAATTTGCCGAGCTCGTAATCGCTTTTGCGAAATGAAAATGCCGTAAAATAGGTGCCTATGAATAATATCACGGCGGATAATATCGCTACTAATTTTTTATCCAAATCCAGACCGAATAGCATAAAACCGAATACTATGATATAAGTAACGGCGGTAAGCGCTAAAATTCCTATCGTCGCAAAGGCGATAAAAAATATAAAATTTAGCTTGCGATCGACCTCTTTGACATAGAAATCGCTCAAGCTGCTGCTAATATAAAAAGCAAATAGCTCAAGAATTGCCGTCGTAAAAGGTAGGCGAATATCGCCCGGAAATAAAAAATATCCCCTCAAAAGGCTCATAAGATCGATATTTGAAATATTTTCAATATGCCACGAAACAACGTAAAATGAAATCACAAAAATGGCCAAAAAGACATTGCCTAAAAGAAACTTATAAATTAGGTATTTTATGTTTTTGCGCACCTTGGCTCCCTGAAATTTCGCGAGATTATACGTCAAATTTGCTTTTAACCGCCTCAAATCGGCAGGCAAATAATGAGTGAATTTAGCCAAAATTTTGATGCCTAGTTTAAATTTATGGCTCAATTTACAGCTCAATTTGCGCGTGGAATTTTTAAATTTAGAGGTGCGGTATGCTGGCTAAATTAAAAACGTAGCGCGCACTGTGTCATTTCAGCGCTATTAAAACGAAAGGCGTTTGGCTAAATTTAAACCATTCCAAGCTTCTACTAAATTTCGCCGCAATTGCCAGCCTGCCTTTTCCGTCAAATTTGAAATTTTACAAACGCGCATAGGTGCCGTTTTGAATGATGCGGCGACCCGCCGTGTAAAATTCTACTATTTTGCGCGTGCAGCGCCTGATTTTGAAATGGCGTCCGCGGGGCGAAATTTTAAAATTCTATCGCGCGTAGGGATTTAAAATTTCATAACGAGCGCAAAATTTTAAAATTTAAAACCTCAAAATTCTAAAATTCCGAAATCTCGCGGCGCGGACAAATTTAAAATTTAAAACTCAAGCCAAATTTTAAATTTCAAACCGAGCGGAATTCTAAATTCTAAATTGAGCGGAATTCTAAATCCAAAAAATTTAGTGATGATGCCCCAAATGCCCGCCCGCGGCATTTGATTTTACTTCGCAGATGAGCTCGCCG
>CAUUQJ010000002.1:0-17677 GCA_963547085.1 uncultured Campylobacter sp.
TGTTTTGAAATTTGCGTCCGTTTTTGAAATTTTACTCCGAATAAACGCCGAATTGCCCGGTGGATAATTTTAAAAAGCCTGCAAGCCTGCAATGCAAAAGCTAAAACCTTATGAGAGTTTGCCGATAATTTAGCTGCTCAAAATACTACGACTTTAAAATTTTGCGAGTTAAATTTAAAATTTACGCCGCTTGTTGCGGCTAATAAAATTTCGCGAGCTAAATTGCGTTGAAATTTTACGAACGGCGACAAAAAATATTCGGCGTAGAATTTTATTCAGCTTGTTTATACGGAGCAAGGGTTTGAGTTTGCAAGTAGCCGCGGTTTTTGCTTTACGCTCGCACCAACCGTCCAAAGCACCACTGCGTATTAGCGCGATGTTTATCTTGGCTACGCTTTAATGCGCGAGGTTTTGTGTCGCCGTAAAATACAAATTTACGAGCTTTTGGGATTGTAGATTAATTTTGTGTGCTTGTAGATCGCTTTTGAAATTTTGTCAAAATCTGAAATTATATCCGTGCAATGCCCATAAATTTCTTAGCGTCAAACGGCCAATCCTGCTCGCAGCGCTGCTGTTTGAAATTCATAGTGCCTGTAAGCCGCTTTTTAAAGTTTCGCCAAAATATGAAATTTCGCTCATGAAGCATGAATCTGTCTCCGTAATGTAGAATTTGCCCACGACCGCAAATTTACGCACGCAATATGTGGCGTCAAATTTTGTTTCGGTATAGCAGCGCCGAATTTCTGGGGCGGAAAGCGTAACGATTGATCTTGCCACATCGTGATGAGGGCGTGCGTTTAATGCTTGAGCGGATTGAATTAGCTCGCGCGTCCATGAAATTTAGCCGATCAAATTTTAGTTGCGTCAGACAGCTTTTAAATTTTGCCTATTATTTTAACAAATCCATTAAGCTGAGTTTTAAATTCTATCTATCTACCCCAAATGGGAATTTTATTTGCAAAATAGGCGAGGTGCAAATTTAATTTGAATGCCACTCGCCTGCCTGTGAAATTCCGCCGCGTTACGGCGTGCTAAGGCCGCCCGAAGCGCCGCATTGTACGCTACGTTTGCCCGCCTCACAGCTCGCTAAAATGCTCAAAGCGGGCTTTTAGAGATTTTGCATTTTTGTTTAAAAGCTCTGCTTGCGCAGCGAGCTTATCTGCGTATGTTTGAAGCGCCGTCACATACTTAGCATGCGCCTCAAAGTCCGATTTTAGCGCGTAAATTTCATCTTTTACCGATTTTATATTTTGCGCTAGCGCCTCGTCTTTTACAAAGATTCGGATCGTGCCTAAAAGCGCCAGCAGCGTCGTGGGTGATGCCGCAAAAATGCCAATTTGCGCGCAGTATTCAAGCACCTGCGGCAGCCTCTCGCAGACGTAGACGAAAACCGCCTCACTCGGCACGAATAGCACCGCAAACTCCGTGCTAAGAGGCGGTATGATGTATTTTTTCGCGATATCTGCGGCATGCTTTTTCATATCGGCGGCGAGTTGCTTATCCGCACTAGCAAGCGCTGCGGCGTCGTTTGAGGCGGAGGCGGCGATAATTTTTTCATAGCTTTGAAGTGGAAATTTTGAGTCGATGCAAAGAATTTTTTCTTTTGCGATATGTAGCGCGCAGTCTGCGATCCTGCCGTTTGGTAGGTGCTTTTGCAGCTCGTAAAACGCGGCGTTTTGCCCATAAATCATCGATAAAATTCTCTCTAATCGGTACTCGCCGAAGTTGCCACGCAGCTTGACGTTGCCTAAAATCGAGTTTAGCCTTGCGATTTCGTCACGCACCTGAAGTGAAGTTTTATTTTGCTCGCTCATTCGCGCTAGATTTTCCGCTATGTCCTTAAAGCCACGATCCAGCGAGCTTAAATTTTCGCTAAGCGCGCTGTTTTGGCGCTGCAAACCCTCGCCAAGGGATCTATTAAGATAATAGAGCTTATCGTTAAAGCCGTCGTTTAGGCTTTGATTTAGCTTGAAAAGCTCGGCGCTCGCTCTCGCACTTTGAGCTGTGAGTCTTTCGCTTAAAAGCTTGCTAAGCGCGGAGTTTGCATCGCTTATGCGGCGGTTTTGCAGTACGAGCGCGATCAGCAGGGCAAGCACTAGCGCAGCAAAAAACGCAAACGCCGCGAGCAAAATCTCATCAGCGCCCATTTTCTTGCACGCTTTGCGGATCTAAAATTTCATTTTTGTAACGCAGATATTCGATGTCGTTGTTAAGCGCGCGATTTTCTTCAAGTAAAACCTCGTGCTTGGTGCGAAGCGCGGCGATGTCGCGGCTGATGTAATAAATTTCGTTGCGGATGTAAATCGCCGGCACCGTCAGCAAAAACGCAAATCCGATCAGCAGATAAACGACTAAAAGCTGATAAAGCGTGAGATTTTTCTCCTTTTTTTTCTCGGCGTCGTAGTTGCGTAGCAGCTCGTCCTGCGCACCCGCGAAACTGCCGTAACCGCGTCCTGCAGCAAGGCTTGAATAATCCTGCGCGCCCAGATCCGCGTAATTTTGATTTTGCGTGCTTGCAAAGTTCGCACCCGCAAACGCCGCATAATCCACCTTGCCGGTAAAATTGGCACCCGCGAAATCGCCGTAGCCTACCTCGCTTGCGGATTTCTCGCCGCCTCGAATGACTGAAAGATTTGCGTCGTCGCGTCCTTTAAATTTTGCTTTACTGTTTTTATTAAATTTTGTTCCGCCGCTTTCGGAATTTAGATAGTTTTGGGTGTTTGTAAAGCCTGAACTTTCAAATTCTAAGCCAGCAAAATCGTCGTAATCGCCCGCTGCGCCCGCGTAGTTTCGTTTTACGGCAAGATCCGCGGCAAGCTTATCCTCTAACTCCTCATCCGTCAGATCCTCCATAGCTCGTCTTTTCGCAAGCTCTATGCCCGCTAGATCGGATGTCCCTGCAAAGTCGTGCCCGTCATCGTCGTCGGCAAAATATTCATATTTGTTCATCTAAAATCTCCATAAATTTAAAACCACGATCCTATTTTTACTTGCTGCCAAAGCGCCTGCGTCAAGATAAATTCTGCTCGAAACCCGCAGCTGGCGTACGCCCAGTAATGAGCCGTTAAGGTAAAATTTAAAAGCCAAAGTTACGAGCAAAATTCTTCTTTGCAATTTTACCTCGGTAAATGGAATTTTATCTTAACTCGCCAAATTCTATCTCGGTCTGAAAAATCAAAATTTTACTTTAGCGGGCTATTACGTTTATTTATTTGGCTCTTTGCACGATATTGTATAGCAGCAGAAGCTTCAAAAGAAGCATCGCGTTAATTTTGCTCGTTTTTTTGCACCGCCTCTTTGGGAAATTCATTTTGACAAGTAAAAATAGAGCTCACTTTACCAAGATTGACTATTTATAAAATTTTGTCAAATCGTCTGAAAAACCGCTTAAAATTTTTACTGCGTCTTCGATGCGCCTTAAAACGCTAAGCGAAAGATATCGCTTGCAAGATAAGCTCTATCATCTAAAATGTCAATGAAACTACTGCTCGCTTACAAAATTTCGTTAAAGCAAAGGGTGAGATTTGACATTACGCCGCTTGCTTTAGGCGCCAAATTTTAACTCTCGCTTGGTTCTGTATCTATGTTGCCACTTAGTTTTTAAAATATGCAGCAGTTAAATCTCATAAAATTATACGTTAAATATAGCGTAAAATTCAACGTTAAATTTTATGATTTAGACATTGCGCGTTCGAAGTAGCGCTGAAAATATCTTAAATTCTAGAGCGAATCTTTGTAAGCTGAATTTTAAAATTCCATAAAATTTTAAAATTTAATGCCTGCAAATCTATAAATTTTACAAAATTTCGTCAAAATTTAAAATTCATAGCAAGCAAAGGCGGTTATTTTAGCCGAAAAATTCTAAGCTTCGCGCTTGCAGCCCGCGAGTTTTGCGCGAGTTCCTGCGCATCCGCCGTTATAGGGCTTTTAGTTAGGATTTTACCTAACGAATGTCCGCCGCCGCATTCACAGCGCATAAACTCGCTAGGGCAGACGCAATCGCGCTCCCACGCCCTAAATCGCTCCTTTACTATGCGGTCTTCAAGCGAGTGGAATGAAATTATAGCGACAGTTGCATTAGTTAGAATTGAATCACGCGATTTTTGTTCGATGAGCGTGAGCAAGCGCTTTAGTTCGCCAAGCTCGTCGTTTACCTCGATGCGGATCGCCTGAAATGCTAGCGTAGCCGTGCTGATGCTGCGCCCTTTAACGGGCTTCGTTCCGATTAAATTTGCCAAAGCTTTAGCGCTTGTTAGTGGTGCGTTAGCCCGTGCAGTAGCTATTTTAGCAGCGATTGCGTTAGCGTTTGTTAGCTCGCCGTATTCGCGGAAAATGCGCGCCAGATCCGCTTGCGAGTAGCTGTTTACGACATACGCCGCATCTAGCGTTGCGCTCTCGTCCATTCGCATATCCAGCGCGTCGCTTTTAGTGGAGAAGCCACGACAGTTTTTATCTAGCTGAAGAGACGAAACGCCGATATCTGCTAGGATTCCGCGAACTGCGCGGAACTTTTGCTCGGGCAGAATTTCTAAAATTTCGCTAAATTTTGCTTTGTGGATTTCTATGCGATCTTTAAATTTACTGAGCCGCTCGCGCGAAAATTCTATCGCTTCGGCATCTCTGTCGCAAGCGATAAGCTTAAGACGCGGATTAGCGGTCAAAATGCCCTCGCTGTGCCCTCCATAGCCTAGCGTACAGTCGATAACGTAGCCGTCCTCAATCTGCGAAAATGCTGCGATCGTTTGTGAAAAAAGTACTGGAATATGTGGAGCTTGCACTTAAATTTATCCTTTTGAAATTTCTAATCCTATATAATAGCGAAATTTTTTACAAAGGCGAGAGATGGACGAGTATTATTATGAAATTTTACGCAAAATTTCGCTTTCGATGTTTAGAGATAGGCTTTTTGGGATCTTTCATGGCTCGATTTCAGCAAAAATTAAAGAAAATCAATTTTTGATCAACAAAAAAGACGCGATTTTCGATAGCCTGGATAGGGATGATTTTATAACGTTGTTTTCAAAAAAAGACTACCGCTGGCAAGATGCTAGCATCGATAGCGATATACATATAAATATTTACAAAAATATAAAAGAGGCGAAATTCGTAACCTACGCGACACCGCCGTATCTTGTCGCATATACGCTGGAGCATGATTTTATTTTGCCACGAGATTACTTTGGGGTAAGCAAATTTAAGCGCGTTGAAATTTACGATCCTAAGAACTACGACGACTGGCACGAGCGCGCGCCGTATGAAATTTGTAACTATATGATAAATGAAAATAGCGATATAATGGTAATTCGCGGCTATGGGGTTTTTGCTCATGCAAGGAGCGCGCAGCAAATGGCGAAAAAAATAGCGATTTTAGAAATGAGTTCAAAGCTGCTTTTGCTAAGCTAAGATTAATGTATACCAAATCATTTACTAACGCGTTATAATTCGCTAAAAATGCCTATTTTTCAGCCTTACATAAGGTTTTATCTGTATAATTACTAACAAAAATTTTCTTTAGTTAGCTATTTAAGGATTTAGATGATAGAGTGGATGCAAAAGCATAAGAAGTCGCTTATACCGACTATTTGGATAAGCACGATAGCTTTCGTGGGCGCAGGCTTCGTCGGCTGGGGCGCATATGATATGAACGCTAATCGCGCAGGCTCAATCGCTAGAGTAGGGCAGATCTCTATAACAAATCAAGAACTAAACACAAAATACTCCGAACTATACAACAGGCTGAGTGCTATGAGCGATGGGCAATTTACTCAAGAACAAGCCAAAAATATGCATCTAGATCAGATCGCAGTAGATCAGCTAATCGGCGAGGCATATTTTCTAAATTTTGCTAAAGATCTAGGCGTTCAGGCTAGTGATAAAGATGTCGCGGAGTTTGTAGTGAGCTCGCCGAATTTCCAAGAAAATGGCGTATTTAGTAAGGAACTTTACAACAACGTAGTAAAAAATTCTGGACTTACTAAAAAAGAATTTGAGCGCAATCTACAAAAGGTCCTAACTTTAGAAAAGCTCGGCAAAGCGCTAAAAATAACACCTAGCCCTAAGATCGTAGAAGCATTTGCAGCATCGCAGCTGATGCAGGATAAGGTTTCTGCAGAGATAATCTACGCCGATGCTAACGTCACTTTTAACGACGACGAGCTAAAGAAATTTTGGGAAGGCGAGAAATCGCACTTTATGACCGAGAAAAAATATACTCTCGGAGCATATTTTGTGGCACCTAGTAAAGCCGATGTGAATGAGACCGAACTAGGTAAATTTTATGAAGAACACAGAGGCGAGTATAGAAGCCTAGATGATAAATTATTGGATTTTGCAGAGGCTAAACCTAATGTCTTAAAAGATTACCGGATGGATCAGGTTAAAAAAGACGCTACAAAGGATTATCTAGAGATTAAAAAAGGCAAGCTCAATACTAATGAAACTATAGTTGCTACGGCTAGCAATTTTCCAATATCTGAGATTGAGGTGGCAAAGCCAGGAGATGTCATCAAGCCTTTCGAGTACAAAGGCGGATATTTGATTGCTAAATTAAACGGTGTAGAGCAGCCTAGGCAGATGAGCTTTGAAGAGGCTAAGTCTTTGGCTTCTAAAGAATTTGAAACGAAAAAACGTAAAGAGCTACTTGAAAAAAGAGCTCAAGATGCGCTTAAAAATTTTAAAGGCGAAGATTTCGGCACGCTATCTCTTAATAGTAAAAACAATACCAAGCTAAGCGATGACGAATTTTATAAATTTCTTATCGATATGTTTAATAAGCCGGCTAAAGAAGGGATAGTGATGTTTGATAACAAAGCCGTAGTGTATAAAATTTCACAGCAGAGCCTAGGCGACAGCGAAGAGATAGATAAAGAAAAAACGATCGTAGCTGATAGGATAATCGCGTTATTAAATTCCAATCTGCAAGACGATCTAACAAAAATGCTAGAAAAGCGCTATAAAACCGAAAGATATTTTAAAGGTAAAGACAGTGAGTGAGTATATTTTAGGTCTAGATATAGGCTCGACTAAAATTCGCGCGATAATCGCTAAAAATGACGGCATTTTTACGGTCTTAGGCGTTGGCGGAGCCGATACTTTAGGTATCAAAAAGGGCGTCATAACAAACATAGAACAAGCTGCGGGCTCAATAAAACAGGCGGTAAAAGCAGCGGTAAAAGGCGCTGGCAGAAGCTACGATAAAGCCATTATATCGATCTCTGGCTCATATGCCAAAAGCGTTAAATCTCGCGGCGTCATAACTATGGAAAATGAAATCGGACTAGATGAAATCAAGCGTGCTATGCAGGTTGCCGAAGCTCAGGCTAACGTGCCTAGCGATAGTGTAATCTTACATGTGCTTCCGTACGATTTTAGAGTCGATGAGCAGGAACACATCGAAGACCCCCTCGGTATGAGTGGCACGCGCCTAGAGGTATCCACACATATCGTCATCGCGCCAGAAAGCTCAATTAAAAATTTGAAAAAATCCGTTGAGATGGCGGGAGTAAAGGTAGATAACATCGTCCTTTCAGGCTACGCATCATCCATATCTACGCTTAGTAAGGATGAAAAAGAGCTAGGTGTCGTACTGATTGACATGGGCGGTGCTACATGCGATATAGTCATCCATCTGGGAAATTCCTTACGTTATAACGATGTTGTGATGTTCGGCTCCAATAACGTTACTAACGATCTATCGCGTGCTCTGCACACGCCGCTTCCGTATGCGGAAAACATTAAAATTACCTATAACGATCTAATTAATCAAGGCAATAGCGAAGTTGAATTGCCTGCTTTAGGAGATAGCGAGTCAGAAAACCACATAATAAGCCTTGAGATCATCTCTCAAGTCATCCTCGCTCGCGTTAAAGAGACCTTCGATATGATAGCCGATAAGATCGAAAGAAGCGGCTATAAAGACCGCATAGGCGCAGGTATCGTAATCACGGGCGGTATGGCGAAGCTAGACGATGTGCGCGATTTAGCGGCGATAGTTTTTGATAATACTTCCGTTAGGGTTGCAAGAGCAAAAAGCGTAGGCGGTCTACACGAGATTGCTGATGATATTTCAAATTCTTGCGCACTAGGACTTTGCATGTATGGTTTCGGCGAATTCACCCCTTACGAGATGGACTCTAACGGCAAACTCCGCTACAAAGACGAAGTTATAAACAAGGCTCCGAAACGAAATGTGAACGAATATTATGAAAAAGAGGTCAGTAAGGCGATAGAAAAAGAGGGCGTCAGAGCGGATAGCGGTGCGGCTAAGAAGGAAGATCTAAATATCCAACTTCCCAAAAAAGACGGACAGAATTTTTTCAATAAAATTTGGTCGTCTATGAAAAATTGGTTTTAAATTTTAAGCTAAGGAGATACTCGTGAAAGGATATAGTATGGAAGAAAGAAAGGGCATCTACGGTGCCAAGATGAAGGTCATCGGCGTCGGCGGCGGCGGATGCAACATGATAAATCATATGATCCGCGAAGGTTTTACTAAAACAGACGTCGAACTAATGGTGGCTAACACCGACGCACAGGCGTTAGAAAAGTCGATCGCAAATACTAGAATTTTACTAGGCGAAAACACTACCAAAGGCCTTGGTTGCGGTATGGATCCAGCACTTGCTAAAATGGCTGCAGAGGAGAATTATGACGATCTTAAGGATCGCTTGGACTACTCCGACATCGTTTTCGTGGGCTCCGGTCTAGGCGGCGGTACCGGCACGGGCGCTGCGCCTATCGTTGCAAAAGCTGCGAAAGAGAAAAAAGCGCTAACTATCGGCGTCGTTACTACCCCTTTCGGTTTTGAGGGTAAAAAGCGCATGCGATTAGCACAAGAGGGTCTTGAAGAGCTTAAAAAAGAGTGCGATTCCATAATCGTTATCCCAAATCAAAATTTATTAAAGATCATCGATAAAAAAACCGGCCTAAAAGATGCCTTTAAAATCGTAGACAACGTCCTATTCCAAGCCGTAAACGGCATGATCTCCGTGATCTTAGAGTCCGGCGATAGCGATATTAACGTAGATTATGCCGACGTCAAAAAGGTAATGACTCACCGCGGTTTGGCGCTTATGGGTATCGGCGTTAGCGAGGGTGATGGCGCGGCAGAGGAAGCGCTAAAAAGCGCGATCCAATCTCCACTTTTGGACAATACCTCCATCCACGGCGCTATGGGCGTGTTAGTGCATTTCAAGATGTCGCCTGATTGCTCCTTACTTGAGATCGAATCTGCGATGAATATCATCGAAGATACAGTGGATAAGGATGCCGACGTTACTTGGGGTACTACCACCGATCCTAAGATGGAAAATAACCGGGTCGAGGTTACTCTCATCGCCACCGGCTTTGAAAGGAGCATCGAGGAAAAAAAGCAGGTCGCCAGCGATAACGTAGCAGATCGCAGGAAGGCGCTTTTAGAAAGCATGGGTCGAAATTCTATCTTTTCTAGACAAAAGGTAAGTAGCGGCGATTTTAACGGAGACGAGACCTACGACGAGCTCGATGAGCCCGCATTCCTACGCAACCAGATGGACTAAATGCGCAGACGAGATAGGCAGCTAAGCGAAGATGAGGCGTTAAAAATCATCGACGAGAGCGAATACGCCACGCTTAGCTGCATAGACGATAGCGGCGAAATTTTTAGCGTGCCTATCTCGCCGGTGCGCGATGCAGACGTTATTTATATCCACGGCGCGCCTGCCGGCACAAAGGCGAAACTCTTTCAAAACGGACGCGCGGTAACGGCGGTTTTTGTTAGCTACAACCGCGTTCCTACCCCAAGCGACGAAGAATACCGATCTATCGCAAACGATGCTGCCGCTTTAGGCTCTAGAGTTTATACGACGGAGTACCGCAGCGCGATCGCCGTTTGCGAAGCAAACGAAGTAGAAGATGACGAGCGTAAAATTTACGCCCTGCGGATACTATGCGAAAAATACACCCCAAACTATATGTCGCGCGTAGAATTCGCCTCCAAAGCATCCCTAAAACGCACGAAAGTGTATGAGCTTAAAATAAAATCCGTAACCGCAAAGGCTAAAATTTTATAGAATTAAATTTTAAATTGTTTGGCTTCTTAAAATTTCAAGTTCGAATGCTAGAGAGATTTTAATCTGAAATTTCGTATCGCCAAATTACGAAGCTTCTTATCGGCACCACCGCGGCGATCGTACCGCTTACTATCGGCTCGGCGCCCTTTATCGCTCGCCTCATCGAAAGCGCTCTGCTGGAGGTCGATAGCGGCGTAATTGAGGCGGCGAAGAGCTTCGGCGCGAGCAAGACGCAGATAATCTTTCGCGTAATGTTCGTCGAGGCGCTACCTAGCATCATCGGCGCGATTACTCTGACGCTCATCGTCATCATCGGATTTACGGCGATGGCGGGCACGGTCGGCGGCGGTGGGCTCGGCGACGTGGCGATCCGCTACGGCTTTCAGCGCTTCCGTCCAGATATAATGGCATACACCGTCGTGATCCTGATCGTACTCGTGCAGATAATCCAAAGCATTGGAAATTTACTCTATAAAATCACAAAAAAGTAGGGGCTAGACGGGGCCTCTTGCTATCGCGAAAAGTAAATGTACGAGCGATGACGCATACCGCAAGCGGTATTTAGCTGCGCTTAAGCTTTGTCTTTTTGTGCTCGTATCCGGCTATTCGTACTCTTTCTTGCATTAAAATTCGATGCTTAGCTTCGGGCATTCATTCTCCGTGTTCGTAGCGGCAGACTAAAATTGATTTAAAATTTAGCTTCGATCGTTCAGTGAAAATTTAAAGAATTTCAAGCAGATAAAATACGCAGAGGTGGGCTTACCTTAGCACTTCTCGCCGGGTAGTTTGAAATTTTAGGCGGATTTGGGCGCGGCGTATAAATTTACGCTAAAATTTAACGAAAATCGGTGCGGTCTGCTCACAAAATTTTAGAAAGGATAGTTATGATTTTAGCTTCAAACTACGATGAGATCGACTTTGACGCGCTTTATAAGGCGCAAAAGGCAAAAAGCTCATTCGGCAAAAAACTGGCCGAGCATTGGGACAAAAAGGCGCCGAGCTTCAACGAGGGCGTAATGAAAAGCGTTTACGCGCGCGAGTTTATAGACAAGGTCGATTTTACGGGCGTTTCTACGCTGCTTGATTTCGCATGCGGCGCAGGCGCGCTAAGCGTGCTGGCGGCGGAAAAGGTGGATCAAATTTACGGCTACGACTTTTCGCCCAAAATGCTGGAATTCGCCCGCGAGAATGCTCAAACTTACGGCGCAAAAAACGCAAAATTTGCGCAAAAAGCCTTTGAGGACGACTGGTCGGACGTACCTGCGTGCGATCTCGTTTTTGCTTCGCGCTGCCTTGAGGTGGACGATCTAAAAACCGCGCTTGCAAAGCTTCTTTCAAAGACTAAAAAATCGCTTTACATCACGTTTAAGGTGGGTGGCAGCTTCGTGGACGGGGATATTTTAGACGCGATAGGGCGCGAAGTGGAGCAAAAGCCAGGCTTCGTCTATCTTTTAAACATCCTGTTTCAAATGGGCTATCTGCCGAGCCTCAGCTATATCAAAGCCCAATGCCACGGCGGCGGAGCGAAAAGCGCGGAGGAGTTTGTGCAAAAGACGCGCTGGATGCTAGGCGGCGAGCTAAACGACACGGAGGAAGCACTGCTGGCGGAGTATTTCAACAACGGCAAATACGAGCCAAAGCGAGATTTTATGCACTGGGCGTTCGTGCGGGTGGATAAAACGGATGAGCTTTAGCTTAGTTGCCTTATTTTATGAATGAAGCAGGATAAATTTTGAAGCTAAATTTAGCTAGAAATGAAGCATAAATTTAACCTGCCAAAAATTTTATCGATAAAATTGCAAGAGCCGGTAAGTATTCATTTTTAAAAATTTAATGCAAAATCGAGATTGTTTGCCTGCTAAAAAAGAAGCAAGCCAAAAAAATCTCGCTTCATTAAATTTAAAACACTACGGAGTAAAAAAGCAAAATTTGAGCTAAAATAACCGAGAAAGGCGGTAAAAATGCAAAAAGACAAAATCCCCGTGGACATCAGCCAAATGCCGCAAGAAATTTTAAAAAGCTACGATAGATTTCGCTTTTGTAGATATCTGTTTTTTGGGACACTTTTGACCTTTCTCATTTATATCGTCGTGTTTCTTACGTTTGTAAATGATGCGCCCATAATGTCGTTTTTATGCATGCTCGCGCTATCTGCGATAAATATACTCGTCTGCCTAAACAGGCTGAAGTATAAAAAATACGCCCTGCTTTTATTTAGCGATGCAGATAAAGCCTTTATGCTTATATGGATACATGTGGCTGCGATATTTTACGTCCTTTATGCTTTAATCGGATTTTATTTACAGATAAAATATCACATAGACTGGGATACACGTCAGATTATACCCGCTATTTTTATCGCTATTTTGGCGGCGATAATAACATATAACGCAAATCCGGAATTTGACGCCGATGAGACCGTGTATCTACCAGCGCCAAAATCGCAGACAAAAATTAGCAGAGCGGTCGCTGATAAAATTTCCAGCGAGCAAAATTTTAACAAAACAAACGGCGAGGCGCAAGCTACCCAAGATGAAACCGCTAAATTTGAGCAAAAATTTAATGACGCGAGCCTTGAAACAGAATCTATCCAAAGCAAAGAGGAAGCGCTAGAGTACGGCAAAGCTCTAGCACGAATCGCAAAAAATTTAAAGCAAAAATATCAACTTCACCGTTTGATCAGATTTGCTTTCGTGAGTTTTGCGACAACGGTTTTTTTGATTTTATTTTTATCGGATTCGTACGAATTACACTGGGCGTTTATAGTTAGCGCCGTTTGCACGATTATATTTTTCTTTTCAAAGCGCAGATACAGCAAACTTTTCGTAGAAAATCCCGAAAAAAGCAATACGATTTTCGCGATAGAAAATTTTGCGATTGTGACGCTAGTTTTGTATTATCCCATTATGGCTATAGCGTTATGGCTTACCGGCGGCGGTAGTGAATCTAACGATATAGGGCTATTTTTTGGCTTATTTTATCTTCTAGCAGTGACGCCTGTGTCCGTTATTACTACCCTTGTTTGCCTAGCACGCAACTTAAGCGTTTATAAAGAAATAAAAGAGTGAAATTAGTAAAATTTAAACGAGTTTTTAAATAACTTTATCGCGCGAATATACTTCATCAGTTCCTTGTCGGAGTATCCTTTTGCTATGGAATGACAGCTTAAATTTAGAATTTAAATTAATCCAAAGCAGCACTTTGCGTCTTTAAAATTTGCAAGCCCGCCATTTAAATATATCTATTATCTGCATTTATTAAAACGCTTCAAATTAGCTGAGTGTAGAAGTAAGAATAAAGAAGCGTGGAGATTTTAGGCATAGCAAATGCGTTTAAATTTGATCTTAAACGCTCAAGGTTACTGCGTTAGCTTGCATTTCAGCGCCTCTTGCAAAAGCGCATTGGCTACTACTCTCTCCTTTTTTACGAAGATAAAATTTTCGCCGTATTCGCTCTGCAGCTCGCTTTGCGGATCGGCGCCCGTATGCATCACTATGATATTTGCTTTTAAATTAGAGCCGTTTAGCATCTTGGCGACGATGTCGAGCTTTTGCTGATTTGCGATCGTTAGGATGATGACCGACGCATCGCGCGCATGCAGCTCGTCGATCGCAGTTTTTTGCATTATATTTACAAAGTATATGTTCTCTCCGCGCGATTTGCCCAGATCTACAAGCTCTAAATCGCTCTCGGCGACTACGTATAGCAGCCCCTGATCTTTAAGGCGTAGCACAACTTCTTGCCCTATCCTGCCGTAGCCTGCTACAATGATGTGATTTTTCATTGGCGGGATTTGGGTTTTATGCTCCTCATCCTCGAGCTTTTCGACCTTGGACTCAAAGCGGTTGGCGATTTTGTTTAAATTTTTAAGGATAAACGGCGTTAAAATCATCGTCGCGGTTACGACTGTAATTAAAATTTGCCCGTTTTCCTTACTTAGCATATCTCGGCTCATCAACAGAGAAAAGATCGCCAGCGCAAACTCACCTATCTGGCATAGCGACAGCGCCGCTTTTAGCGCTATCCTTTTGCCGGTCGAGAGAAATAAGATCGCGTAAATCACAACCGTTTTAAGCGCCATTATAACGATAATAGCGAGCAGGATTAGCCCATAGTGCGAGACGATGACTTCAAAATTTATCTGCATGCCAATCGTGATGAAAAAAAGTCCGAGCAGTATGTCTCGAAACGGTGTCAGATCAGCTTCTATCTCGTGTTTATACTCGGTCTCTGCGATGAGCATACCCGCGATGAACGCGCCCAGCGTGTATGAAAAGCCAAAAACATGCGCCAAAAAGCTAGCCCCCACGACGGTAAAAAGGATGGTCGCGATGAAAATTTCTTTAGAATTTGTCCTTACGACGTAGTAGAGGAAGCGGTTAAAAGCAAATTTGCCGAGCACGAAAAGGATCACCACCACTATGGCGGCGCTTACGGCGGTTTTTAAGATAAGATAATTAACGGGGGTATTGTCAGTCGAGCCGAATATGTCTATCATCAGCAAAATGGGAATGACGGCGAGGTCTTGAAATAGCAGGATGCCAAGCACCTTGCGCCCGTAGTTTTGGTTGATTTCGCCTGTTTCGTTGAGCGTTTTTAGCACGATCGCCGTAGAGCTAAGCGCGAGCGCAAGCCCGATAATCATCACGGTTTTTATGTTTCCGCCGAAAGCTTGATCGATGATGAGCGCTAGAATAATACCGGTGCCAAGCACTTGGAGTATGCCGTTAAAAAATACGTCCTTTTTCATACTCATCAGGTGATGGAAGCTAAACTCAAGCCCGATGGTAAACATCAAAAAAACGATGCCAAATTCTGCCAGCTCGGACATATGGGCGTTTTCGACACTGCTTAAGCTATATATCTGCGAAAAGCACACGCCCGCGACGATATAGCCGATGATGGTGGGAATTTCAAAAATTTTAAAGACGATATTTAGCACTATCGCAAGCGCGGTGATCGCAAGAAATAGCTCTATAACAAGCTCCATTAACTCCCTTTTTTGTAAGATTATGCATAAAATTTAGCGCTAAATTTATTGTCAAATTTTACATTATCCGCGACCATTTACCGGAGGCGATAATCGATGAAATCTATCTTTTCATATAAATTTACGGGTAAATTTCATAATGTGATTTTACTAAAATCCCGCTTAAAAATAGAGAAATTATGTCGCACTTTATCGCTAAATTTAGAGGTCCGCGGTAAAATTTTAATGTCTAACGCGGCTTGAAATTTTAAATTTTAAAGCTAAATTATATAAGACGGCTTTTAAATTTAATCGCAAGAAAACTCGCCCGAGTTTGCTTAGCGCAACTTCAAATTTAACGCGCTCACAAATCCGCACTTAAAATCAAAAATTTATCGCTTGAATCTACGCTTAAAGAGGCGATCTTGCTTTTTGATAGCATTAAAATTTCAGCTTATAGCGCCAGGATCTGATTTTGCTGAGCTTTAAAATTTTTATTTCGCAGACCTTAGTCTGTCTCTCCGCCAAGCTCTAAAATTCTAGCCCGCAGCTCCTCGATCTCGCGCTCATACTCAGCGATCCTTTCTTGCAAGTGAAAGATCACGTCCACGCCCGCAAGATTGACGCCAAGCTCCTTTGTAAGGTTTAAAATCATGCGTATGCGGTCCATATCGTGCGCCGAATATAGTCGCATATTGCCCTCGGTGCGACCCGGGCTCACGAGCCCTTCGCGCTCGTATTGACGTATTGTTTGAGGATGAATATCCAAGACCTTCGAGACTATCGATATGAGATAAACCGGCTCATCGTAATCATGCATTTTGATGCCTCCTTATAGCTTTTGCAGCGCGGCTTTGACGTCCTCGCCCAGCGAATCGACGTCGGGAAGGACGACGTTTACCACCGCGTATAGATCGCCTAAAATTTTACTCTTGCGGTTTTGCACGCCATAGCCTTTTAAGCGGTATTTCTGCCCGTTTTTGGTATTTTTTGCGATCTTTATCGTTGCGCTTTTGCTTGGCGTCGAAATTTCTACCTTTCCGCCGAACAGCGCTGTTTTCAAAGGAATATCTATTTTTTTGAAAAGATCGTCGCCTTCGCGGCTATACTCGGCGCTTGGCGCGATTTTTATCTCTAAAATTAGATCGCCGCTTTGAGCGCCTGATTTTTGTCCTTTTCCCCTGATGCGCAGCTTCTCGCCCGCATTGATGCCCGCGGGTACTTTAAATTTAACCGTCTCACCGCCCACGCGCACGCTCATCTCGCCACCTTGTATCGCGGTTTCAAAAGGAATTTCAATCGAGCTGTGCGTATCTAGGCTCTGCGCGCCGCCAAATCCGCCACCGAAACTGCTGCCGCTAAAGCCACTAAAACCTTCGCCGCCACCAAAAGAGCTGAAACTAAATCCACCGCGCGAACCTGCGCTTTTTGCGCCGAAGGAGCCGCCGAAAATGCTGTTTAGGATGTCGTTTAGATCGCCCATGTTTGCCGAACCCTGCGCGAAATCGTGGAAATTCTGCCCGCCGAACATCTCGTCGCCGTGGCGGTCATACTGCGCCCGCTTTTTCTCGTCGCTTAAAATTTCATACGCAGCGTTGATCTCTTTAAATTTATCCTCAGCTCCGGGCTCTTTATTGATATCCGGGTGATACTTGCGAGCCAGCCTGCGGTAAGCTTTTTTAATCTCCTCGGCGCTTGCTGATTTATCCACGCCTAAGGTTTCGTATAAACTGCTTGTACTTGCCATTTTAATCCTTAAAATCTTAAAATTTATGTAGATTATATCATAAAACTTTAGTGAGTGTCAATCAAGTTTGCTAAATTCTATTTATAAATTTTAATTTTGCGTTAAGAATATATTAGCGGACAAAATTTATAATTCCGCCAAAATTTCATTATCACAAAGGAAGCAAAAATGAAAAAATCGATCATCATATCGATAGCTTTAGCAGGTGCGCTTTTTGGCGCCAGTATCGACATTAAAGAAGCTCCAAGCAATTATGAGCGCGTAAATCCGGGCTTTAATCAAGATGTCGTGCTTTCGTATCACAGCTCGCTTGCGGACGTGAAAAAATCCGTCGTAAATATCGCGACTAAAACCAAGATCAAAGCAGGCAACAGCCCGATGTCACAGATGTTTGACGATCCGTTTTTTAAGCAATTTTTCGACTTTGACATTCCGCAACAACAAGAGCGCGAGGGAAGCTCACTAGGCTCTGGTGTCATCATCTCCGAAGACGGCTATATTGTCACAAATAATCACGTAATAGAAAATGCCGACGAAATCGTAGTTACACTACTAGAAGGCGATAAAGAGTATAAAGCCAAGGTAATCGGCACCGACCCTAAAACCGACCTTGCAATCATTAAAATCGACGAAAAAAACCTCTCTGCGGTTAAATTTGCCGACTCGTCCAAGGCTATGGAGGGCGACATTGTATTTGCTATCGGAAATCCTTTCGGCGTGGGCGGTACCATCACTCAAGGCATCATATCGGCGCTAAATAAAAACAACATCGGGCTAAATCAATATGAAAATTTCATCCAAACCGACGCTTCGATCAACCCGGGCAACTCAGGCGGCGCGCTAGTGGATAGCCGCGGCGCGCTTTTGGGGATAAATTCCGCTATTTTAAGTCGCGGCGGCGGAAATAACGGC
>CAUUQJ010000003.1:0-17313 GCA_963547085.1 uncultured Campylobacter sp.
TCCACGGTAGAATTCTGCGATAAAATTTAGCTATGAAATTCCGATCGCGGAATTTTGGTGGCATAATTTTAATAGCGAAATTCCGTAAAATTCCATAAAATTTAATGTAAGTAAAGGATGAAATTTGATAGTTGCGATCGATCTTGGGCTTAAGCGTATCGGCGTGGCGGCGGCACCGGATGATAAGACGCCGCTTCCGTGCGATCCGATCCTGCGCAAAAACCGTATCCAAGCCGCGCGCGAGCTAAGCGAACTGCTGCGCGAAAAGGGTGCCAGCGTGCTAGTGCTGGGTGTGCCGCGCGGCGGGGCGAGCGAGGAGGAGATGAGCAGGCGCATACGCCACTTCGCCTCGCTGCTGGATTTTGACGGCGAGATAAAATTTCAAGACGAGAGCTTTTCGAGCGCCGAAGCGGCGGAGTTTACTAGCAAAGGCGCTAAGGGCGGCGGCAAGGACGCGCGCTTTGATAGCATCGCTGCGACGATAATTTTGCAGAGGTTTTTGGCGAGCAAGGGCTAGGCGCGTGCGTAGCAACGTAATTTGCGCGCAGCTGCGCAAGAGAGAATTGCCACTCATCTGTTTTGCCGACCACTTAATGCTCGCAAAATTTTATCTTGCCCGCCTAAACGGACGGAATTTATGCGCGCCGAAAGTCGGTAAAATTTTATCGTCCACTAAGGTTTGGCAGAATTTTACTTTGTCTGCAAAGAGCCTGCGGAATTTATTTTGGCGGTAGCCGTAAATGACGCTTTAGGTAGTTAAACCGAGTGAGATTGACAGCGATTTAAGTTTTAAACGGCGAGGTTTATGCATTTTGGCGATTTGTGTTCGCGCGCACGGCTGCTATTTTAAGTTTTTTCAAGGTCTATTTAGACGAAAAGAATGCTAAGCAAAATTGCAAAAACGCGTATGCATCATAGAATAGGGCGCAAATTTTGCGATAAATTTTATTTAGGGAGCGGTTATGTTTAAGATCACGATGTTAGTAAAAAGGGCACCGGGCATCACGCAGCAGGAGTTTATGGCACACTGGGCGGCGCATTCACAAAAGGTTTTGGCTAATCAAAAGGCACTAAATATCGTCCGCTATGCAAAAACCATGCCCGTTTTCCCCGAGGAACAAAGCACTAGGCGCGAGACGGCGGCGTTTAGCTACGATGCGATGGGCGAGCTGTGGTATGAGAGCGTGCAGGCGTTTGCGGATGCGCGAAACAGCGAGGCGGCGCGAGCGGTGCTAACGGAGCTGATGGCGGATGAGGCGAGGTTTTGCGATATGAAAAACTCGGTGATGTGGTTCGGCGAGGAGGAGGCTGTGATAGAGTTTGAGCGCTAGAGAGTGCGGCTTGCAACGGATAAATTTTTTAAGTAAAGCTCTTTGAAATGAATAGAATTCTACGTGGCATTTGGGTTTTAAAATTAGCAGAATTTTACAGGCTGGGCTTGCACAGCTGAAATTGCGGGTGCGGCTTACATAGATGAAATTTACCTACGCTATACAGATACTGCGCGGCCTTAATTATTTTAAGACTCACATATTTAAGTGGTGCGATCTAAGAATCCTGGGTATTGAGCCAAAACGCCTAAAGACGCATTATGCTTACGATTTTAGCATAGGCAAACCTATTTCTAAGATAAAATTTAAAGGCTGGCGGCGTAAAATTTTTTAAAATTTTTAAGCAGCAATGCGAAATTTTCAAAAGTTTTCTAGGGCACGGCAAGATGCTCACCATGGGCTTGGTATGCAACAAAATATTTTACGCATTAGATTGTCGCTCTGATAAATCACCATTGCAGAGGCTGTAGGTGTTTCAGACCTCAGGATTAAATGCTTTATTATAAATACTGCAGGCGCCGTGGATGCCGCATAGACGTGCGAGTAAAAATTGAGGCAAGCCAGCCATAAAAACAATCTTGCAAGTAAAATTTTAATTTGCCTTTTTAAAATTCCGCTCAAAGCTCCGTTTAGAATTTTATTTAAAATTTTGCTTGGGATTTTGATAGGAATTTTACAAGAATTCGCCGCAAATTTCACAGCTATTATCAAAAATTAAAATTTTATCCCTCGCTTTTTGCTATAATTATTTTTAAAATTTAAAAGGAGCAAAAATGAAAATTTTAGCGTCGATTGCCGCACTAATCGTAGCAGCCTACTTACTCGCGCAGATATTTTTCCCACAGGCGATCTCGTTTGTCGGATGCGGCGTCGGTAGGGCTAATTCGTGCGAAGACTACGGAGCGTATTTACTAGAGGAGCGCGATTATGAGGCAGCAAAAAAGCCGTTTGAAAAAGCTTGTGAAGCGGGGCTGGAAAATAGCTGTGCTATCGCAGGGGATTTATATTACGACGAGCAAAATTTATATAAAACTACGAAAGATAAGGGCAAGTCCGCGCGGTTTTATTCCAAAGCGTGCGAGCTGGGAGCCGCCAAAGCTTGCTACAACACCGCGATAATCTCTTATAAAAATGCCGATAAGAAAAATACGTTCGCATTTTTTGCCAAATCATGCGATTTGGGATTAGGCGAAGGCTGCTTAAATGCTGCGGTCGCTAGCTACGAAGAAAAAGACTATCAGGGCGCTCTTAAGTTTTTCCTCAAATCTTGCGATGCCGCTTTGGCAGAGGGTTGCCAAAGGGTTGGGCTAGCGTATTCAAAGAAGGAATTTGGCGAGCCGGATCTGGATAAGGCGATGATCTACTACGACAAAGCCTGCAAGCTGGGAGCTGAGTTTAGCTGCAACGTAGTAGCCGCGATGAATAAAATAAATGCAAGCGAGGCTAATGCGACTAAATAGATAGTATGGCTAGCTCGACGGTAAGAAGGCGGGATCGAAATTAGTATAGAAATTTTGCGGAGCTTTATGGGATTTTATGAAATTTCGTGGAATTTTGTCTTTAAATTTTATTGCTGAAATTTCGCATATTGCGATAATGGCGATAGATAGCGATTTTAAAATTTCAGTATCTTAGAAGTTTAGAATTTAATCTATGCTGTGGATTTTATTGACAGAATTTTAACTTATCATAGACTTACCCATCGCGATATAGGAATTTCATCATAATCTTAGTATGTATCTTTGAAAGAGAAAAAATTGCGCAAATTAGCGAGTAGCTATGCAATCACAGCTGATATGGCAAAAATATCCGAAAAAGATCGCACGGGATAATCAATCTGCGAAGTAAGTAAAATCAATTATCAAGTGGATGGAATCTATCAATAAACAAGTAAAATTATTCATCGCAAAGCAAGCAAAATCGATCTGTCAATGGGTAGATCAAGCTTAAATCTAACTCGAAGTAGCCTGTAAATAAGCTAAATTGTAAGCAAGATAGATTTTAAGCAGGCATATTGTAAGAAAGTAAAATTTTAGATGAGATAAGCGGGATAAATCGATTCCAAATCACCGTAGAAGTTGTATGAGGATTTTAATTTTAAAGCCCCATTTTTCCGGGATTTAAGATGCCTTTTGGATCGAAAGCTCTTTTGATCGCGCGAAATAGCTCCATCTCTGCTGCGCTAAAAGCTAGTGGCATAAATTCTGCTTTGCTTAGCCCGATGCCGTGCTCGCCGCTGAGCGTACCGCCAAGATCAACTGCAGCTTTGAAAATTTCGGTGATTGCGTCATGCCCGCGTCGCACCTGAGCTTCATCTTTTTTGTCGGCGACCATGACGTTGGTGTGGACATTGCCATCGCCCGTGTGCCCGAAGCAGGGCACGCGCACGCCGTATTTATCGCCGATGCGCGCGATACGGCGCAGTAGCTCGGGCAGCTGCGAGCGCGGGACGGTGATGTCCTCATTTAGCTTAAGCGTGCCGTAGATATTGATCGCCTGCGAGCAGTTGCGCCTCGCAAACCAAATGCCCGCACGCTCTTCTTCGCTTTCTGCGATGCGAAAGTCGCTCGCGCCGTTTTGAACGAAAATTTCTTTTATGAGCGCGAGCTCCTCCAAAAGTACTGCTTCTAAATTGCCGTCTGTTTCGCAGATCAAAATCGCGCCCGCACCCTTCGGCAAGCCCTTGTGAAATTTCTCCTCGACCGCGGCTATGCACAGCGCGTCTAAAAATTCCATCGCCACGGGCGTGATACCGGCAGCCATCGTCTTATACACGGCATTCATTGCCGCATCTACGCTAGGAAAGACGCCCATCGCGGTCTTTTTAAGCTTTGGCATCGGGATTAGTTTGAGCGTGATTTCGGTGATGATGGCAAGCGCGCCTTCGCTTGCGATTAAAATTCCTGCCACGTTGAAGCCTGCGACATCTTTGATAGTGCGTTTGCCCGCTCGGATCACCTCTCCATTAGGCAGTACCGCACGCAGTGCCATTACGTAGTCTTTGGTGATGCCGTATTTTGCGGCGCGCATACCGCCGGAGTTTTCGGCGACATTGCCTCCTAGCGTGGAATAATCCTGGCTTGCGGGATCGGGCGGATAAAAGAGCCCGCGCGCTGCGGCTGCTTTTTGCAGATCGATATTTATGCAGCCGGGTTGGACTACGGCGAGTAGATTTTGCATGTCGATTTCTAGAATTTTATTCATATGTTTTTCAAATGCTAAAATCACTCCGCCGTTTGCGGCTAAAGATCCACCCGTAAAACCGCTACCTGCGCCTCTTGGAACTACAGAGATTAAATTTTCGTTGCAGAATTTTAAAATTTGACTGACATCGTCCTCACTTCGCGGAAAAAGCACGCCGTCCGGCAGACAACGCCTTTTCGTCGCGTCGTAGCAATATGCCGTGCGATGAGCCTCGTCAAAATAGGCATTATCCGCGCCTAATAGATTTGTAAAAAACGCTCGCGCGGCGCTATTCGTCGCCATCTAAGCCCAGCAAATAGCGGTAGTGTTTGTCGTAATCGCTAATCGGGCCGTTAGTAAAGTCCCAAATGACGGTCTTTATCTCGCCCACGCGTGAGTAAAATGGCAGCTGATAATAAGCTACGCTGCCGCTAGCGAACGTGCGCAAAGGCTTGAAGCTGCCGCAGTCGGCAAATACGCCTTGTTTATCCATCGCGATAAAAATCAGTCCGGCGCTGTTTTGCGCGCAAATTTTACGAAAATCGTCTCGGCTGGGATTTGGCTTGTGATTGTAGCTAAGATAGGCGCCGCCAAGATCTGGGTGGATAAAATTTATATTTGGAAAAGCCTTGATAACCTGCTCGTAAATTTCAGCGTTAGGCGCGACGATTATGGCGCGGTCATAGAGGAAATTTAAGATCACTTTATCGCCGCTTGAGGGTAAAATTTTAGGCAGCGGTAACGCCTCTTGAGCTAACATATCAAAAACCTCAAATCGCACCTTTGCCTTGCCTGCGCTTTTTTGCGTAACGACTGCGCGCGCGATGATGGAACTCGCGCCGCTACCGAAATTATGCATCACCACTCCGCTGCTACCTACGGCAATCGTAGGGCTATCTGTGATCTCGCCCGAACCATCCGCTACGCTAAGTAGGGCGGTTTCGTATCGCGGCATGTTAAATTCCGCCCCTACCGCCGCGCTTAAAAATAGACCTAAAATAAGTAAAGCTTTTTTCAAAATTCTGCTCCTGAATAAAATTTCGGCTAATTATACATAAAACTTTGAAATTAGCGATAAAATTCCACGGTATTTACGAAATATAAGCGTTTTTTCGTTACAATCCCGCCTTAAAATAATATTTCAAAGCGGTTTTATATGACTAGAATTTTTATATTGCTTTTTCTGTGGATAGGCGTAGTTTTTGCGAACAACCCCAGCGTAGAGAAGTTTGCCTGGCCCGATGGCGTGAGTCTGCTGCAATTTATGGAAACCGCGGGCATCCCCGCATCTGTATATTATGACCTGGATAAAGAGGATCAGGAGCTTGCCGCTGAGGTGCGCGCGGGCGTAGAGTGTCAAATTTTGCGTGATCCAGCAGGTCGCGTCTCACAGCTGCTAATTCCCGTCAGTGAGGAGCTTCAGATCCACATTTACCGCGATAAATTCGGCACTTTTAGATTCGTTTATACTCCGATAGTTTATGAGGAAAACAGCTACTCTTTAGGAATTCAGATCGAAAGCTCGCCCTATCAAGACATCATCAAAGCTACGGGCAATGCGGCTTTAGCGAATGAGTTTATGCTTGTTTTTAAAAACGAGGTAAATTTTAAAAAGCTGCAAAAAGGCGATCGGCTCGTGATCCTATACGAGCAAAAAACGCGCCTTGGCAAGCCTTTCGGCGGAGTAAATATCACCGCAGGAATGATCGAGGAAAATAAAAAGCCCAAATCGCTATATTTTTTCGACGATAAATACTACGACCGAAGCGGTAAAAAGGTCGAATCTTTTCTACTGATTACACCGCTTGTTTATACTAGAATTTCATCGTATTTTACCCCTAAAAGATTTCATCCGATTTTAAAGCGATATCGTGCGCATTTGGGCGTGGATTATGCAGCCCCCAAAGGCACTAGGGTAAATGCCGCAGGGGCGGGCAAGATTAGCTTCGTAGGGCGTAAAAACGGCTACGGCAACACCGTAGAGATCAACCACGGCGGCGGCATTAGCACGCTTTATGCACATCTTAGTGGCTTTGCTAGTGGTACAAAAGCAGGCGTTAGCGTCAAGCAAGGTCAGCTAATCGCTTATGTGGGCTCGACCGGGCTTAGTTCGGGACCGCATCTGCACTTCGGACTTTATAAAAATAAGCAGGCGATAGATCCGCTTAAGGTAGTCAAGATTGAAAAAACTAACGTCATAAGCGCCGAGGAACTTAAATTTAAAGCCCTTGTCAAAGATATGGATGCTAGAATGGCTGCGGCTAAAGACGGCTCAAAAAACCCGGCTAAATTTGAAAACTACGAGTCGCTCATTACGATAAATTAAGGCTGAAAATGGAAAATAAAGAGCAGCTGGACGACGTCGAGGAAGCCAAAGCGCTTCTTGATGCGCATCTAGGCGATACGCTTGAGCATGAGCTGAGTGCCGCCGATCTTACGGAGCATTTAAAAACTCTAAAAAAACATGACGAAGAAAAATACGTAGAATTCTTAAAAAAGCTAGATCCTGAGGATCTTGCCGATGCTGCGCTTGAGATGCCCGAGCATATGCTCGAAGATGTCATCGAAACTTTGCCTCACGAAAAGATCGTCAAAGCGATCGAGGAGCTCGAAAGCGACGATCAGGCGGAGCTTTTGCAAAACATCGGCGAAATCGACGAGGACAAGGCCGAGCAGATTTTCTATGGGCTTGACGAGGATGATCGCCACGATATTCTTACTATCTCCAAATATAGCGAAGACGAGGCGGGCGCGTATATGCAGACCGAGGTCTTTAGCGCGAGGCAGGATCAGACCCTGGGGCAGGCGGTCGAGATGCTGCGCGTTATGCGCGAAAAGGACGAGATCGAGAACGTCTTTCAACTCTTTGTGCTCGATAAAAAGGGACATCTGCTTACTACCTTTTCGACGTCCGATCTGATTTTATATGATTTTTCGCTCACGCTGGAAGAAATTTCACAAAAATTCGGCGCCGAAAATAAAATCCACTTCGCCACCGATACCGACAAGATCGATGACGTGATCAAGGATTTTGAGGAGTTCGACCTTAACGTCATCCCCGTTGTCGATGCTAACGGCGTGCTTATCGGGCGGATCACCGCCGATGATATCCACGATCTCATCCAAGAGCGCGCCACCGAGCAAATTTACAACCTCGCGGGCGTCGATGACGAAGCGGAGGACGATGAGACTACGATCTTTAAGGCGGGACGCGCGCGCGCTGTGTGGCTAGCGGTAAATTTATGCACGGCGATCGTAAGCTCCACGATCATCGGACTTTTTGACGCCACTATCGAAAAGCTGGTCGCACTCGCCGTGCTTATGCCAATAGTCGCCTCCATGGGTGGCAACACCGGCACGCAGGCGCTTACGGTAACCGTGCGCCGCCTAGCCCTGGGCGAGATAGCATTTAAAGACAAAAAGCAGGTTCTGCTTCGCGAGATCACGATCGCTTTTATAAACGGCCTCATTTTTGCCACGCTGATGGGGTTTGTGGCGTATTTTTGGTTCGGCATTAAGCTTTTGGGGCTGGTGATTGCGATGTCGATGGTGCTAAATTTAACGCTTGCGGGGCTTTTTGGCGCCGTCATTCCGATCACGCTTAAAAAATTAAATATCGACCCCGCCGTCGGCAGCTCCGTGTTGCTTACCACGGTGACGGACATCGTGGGATTTTTTAGCTTTTTAGGACTTGCGACATGGATACTACTATAAAAAATTTCAAAATTTCCGAGCTTAAAAGCTCCAATTTCGTTAAACCCTTTCGCTTAAGCTTCGAAATGGACGGCGTAGCGCGCGCGTGGGACTGCGTAAAGGTGCACGATAGCGTCTCGATTTTGCTTTATCATACGCAGCGCGACGCGCTTTTGCTCGTTAAGCAGTTTCGCCCCAGCGTATGGTTTTATCAAGAGGAAGGCTTAATAAATTCGCCCGAAAAGGGCTACACCTATGAGCTTTGCGCTGGCATTTTAGACAAGGGCATCAGCGAGGAGCAAACGGCGATCGAAGAGGTGCTCGAGGAGACGGGATATGCCGTGAAAGATCTGAAATTTATCACGAGCTACTACAGCGCCCTGGGCTTTGCGGCGAACCGTCAAATTTTATACTTCGCGTGCATCGACGAATCGATGAAGATCGGTCGCGGCGGCGGCGTGGACGGCGAGAAGATCGAGCTTTTCTACCTGCCTGCGGCTAAGGCGCGAGAGTTTATGTTTGACGAAAAGATCGTGCGCGCGCCGGGGCTGATCCTAGCATTTCAGTGGTTTTTGAGCGAGTTTAAAGCTTAGCGGCGAGATGGAATTTCGTGTGCTGCTGCGCGTTTTTGCGTCTCGGCTTTAAATTTAAAGGACGGCGATGAGGGTTTTACTTAGGTTGTGCGTTATCGCGGCGTGTGTTTATGTCTGCGTGCTAGCGGGACTTTATATCTTTCAGGAGCGGCTGATATTTTTGGGCGAGCCGCTAGATAAAAACTTCAAATTTAGCTTTGAAAATTCCGAATTTGCAGGACTTGTGAATGTGCCCGAGAACGACGAGCATTTAGATATGCAGGCGTCCGTTACGCAAAATGGCGCGGCGACAAACGGCACTGCAGCGAGTAACTCGGCGGGCGAGATTAAAGTCGGCGCCGAAACGAGCGGTTTTAAAAATGAAAACACCCAAACTAGCGCCGAGCGCGTCGGCGAAAATACCGCTCGAGACGCCGCTACGGGCAATAACGCAAACGTCGCTGCGATAAAATTTCAAGAGATCAATATCCCATTTGAGGGCGAGCTGATAAACGGGCTGAAATTTAGCGCGGCAGAGCCTAAAGGCGCGATTTTGTTCTTTCACGGCAACTTCGGCGACGTGAGCGGCTGGGGCGCATACGGCGCGGATTTTGCGGCTTTGGGATACGATTTTTATATTTTTGATTACCCGGGCTACGGCAAATCGGACGGCAAAATTTCATCGCAGCAGCAGCTTTTTGCGAGTGCGGACGCGATGAGCCGCTACGTTTTGGCGCAGCATTCGCCAAGTAAGCTCGCGATGATCGGCTACTCGATCGGAAGCGGCATCGCGGCGCAGCAGGCTGCGAAGTGGGATACGGCGCGGCTGATTTTGCTCGCGCCATATTTTAGCTTCGAGCGGCTTGCGCACGAAAAAATCCCCTTCGTGCCGAAATTTTTGATCCGCTATAAGATTCCGACTGCGGAATTTTTGCAAGCGGCACGCGGCACGCAGATCACGCTCATCCACGGAGCCGCCGACGAGCTGATACCGGTGCAGCACTGCCGCGATCTTGCGGGATCTCTTAAGGCGGGCGATCTATTTTATGAAATACCAGACGCGCGGCATAATGGACTGCTGGCAATGCCCGGGACTTGGAAGATTTTAAAAGAGAGGTTGCGCTAATCTAGCGGAGCTCGGCGTAACATTTCACGCAGAATTCTACCGCTAAATTTTAAAATTTTACGCAAAATTCCGCGCGGGCTCGCTCTCCGTAAAATCGCATGAAATTTTATAGCGGCAAAACACGACGCCAAAAATAGGGGCGCAATTTCAAATCAAAATTTATGTGCGTTGGCGTAAGCATAGAGCCGATTTTGTAGCGTTAAATTCTTTCTAGCGCGCAGGTGCTGCAAATTTCAAACTAAATTTGCGCCGTACCGCAACGCCGTGTGCTTTAGCCGCGATAAAATTTTATGAAATTTTATCTTCGCAGCCGTTTATAAATTTCAAGTCTAAATTTTATATTTGCGTCCTGACGACGTCGTATTTTAGCCGCGTAGAATTCTGCCGCATAAAATCCTGCCTAACAAAATTCTGCTGTAGATTTCAATTCACCGCGCTCAAATTTTATCCGCCGCTCTGAAATTTATACCGCCGCACCTAAATTTCTCCAGCCCGTCGCGCTTTACCGAAATTTATATTTAGTTGTTGTAAAATGCGTTTTTAAAAGGATTTTAGCGGGTTGTGCTATGAGTATTTTGGAGCTTACGGAGTGCGTGGGCATCGCTTCGGCGGCGCTTAGCGGGTTTTTATTCGGCGTGAAGAAGGGCTGCGATTGGCTTGGGATCTTTATCGCGGCATTTTTGACGGCGCTTGGCGGCGGGATCATGCGCGACACCTTAGTAAGTCGCGAAATCTACTCGTTTACGCACTATGCGCCCGTAACCATCGTGCTTGCGGTAAGCGCCGTAGCCATTTTTGCCAAGCTTTACGAAAACCGCGATTTGGAGGGTAAATTTTTATTTATTCTAACCGATGCGATCGACGTCGTAAGCTTTTCGATCGTGGGAGCGATGGTCGCGCTAAGCTACAATCACAACGTTTTCGGCGTGGTGCTAATCGCATTTTGCAACGGCGTGGGCGGTGGTATTTTGCGCGACGTACTGCTGAATGAAGTGCCGTGGTTTTTGCATACGGGGCTTTACGGCACGATAAGTATGGGTGTGGGCTTGATATATTTCGTGCTTGATGGATTGGGGCTTAGCGGCGTAGTTTCGGTGCTTATTTTGCTGGTTTTAGGGGTTGCGTTTCGCATGGTGGCTTATTACAAATCTTGGCATCTGCCTAAAGTGGAGTATAAAAAATGAACTATTTGATGGATAATTTCGCGCGCGTAAACGTAGCGCTAGTAAGAGGCGAGGGCTCGATAGTCTATGATGAAGTGGGCAAAGACTACGTGGATTTTGGCGCAGGCATCGGCGTAAACTGCCTGGGGCACGCAAACGAGATCGTGCTGGAAGCGATCGGCACGCAAGCTGCGCAGATCATCCACGGCTCAAATATCTATAGAATTCTGCCCCAAGAAGCTCTGGCTCAAAAGATTAGCGAGCTTTTAGGGTACCGCACATACGCGGTGTTTTGTAACTCGGGCGCGGAGGCTAACGAAGCTGCGATCAAAATGGCGCGCAAATACGGCACCGTAAACTTCCCTAATAAAAAATTTGAAATTCTAACTTTGCGAAATTCCTTCCACGGCCGCACGCTAGCGACGCTACAAGCTACCGGGCAGGAGAAATTTCATCCGGAAATTTTTGCGCCCTATATGCCCGGGTTTAAATTTTTCGACGATATCGAGGAGATCATTGCGCATATCGATGAAAACAGCGTTGCCGTGATGATCGAGCTAGTTCAGGGCGAGGGCGGCATTAAGCCTCTGGATAAGGCTAGCGTACAAAGGCTGGCGGCTATTTTAAAAGAGAGAAAGCTGCTTTTAATCACCGACGAGGTGCAGTGTGGCGTATATCGCACGGGCGAGTTTGCGACGTCGCAAATTTACGGCATCCGCCCCGACATCATCACCTTTGCCAAAGGTCTTGCGGGCGGCGTGCCTATCGGCGCGTGCGTGGCGCAGCAAAACATTTTCGCTCCGGGTGAGCACGGCAGCACCTTCGGCGGTAACTTTTTGGCGACCTCTACGGCGCTTACGGTGCTTTCGCAGCTTCAGTTTTTAAAAGCGAGCGGCAAGCTTGATAAGACTATAAAAAGATTTATCAAAAAACTGGACGCCATCGCCGCAGACTATCCTAGCCTGATCGAAAAGCGCGTGGGGCTCGGTCTGATGCAAGGCCTCGTGCTGCGCGATGAAAAAAATCTGAGCGAGATCTTTAACAAAGCCCTGCAAAACGGGCTTTTGATCCTAAAATCCGGCAAGCGCACCCTTAGATTTTTGCCTGCGCTAAATATCAAAAAACCGGAGATCAAAGAGGGCTTCGCGCGCCTACGTAAGAGCCTGGACGAGATAGCGCGGGCGTGAAATTTAGCGATTTTTTTGAGGGCTGGCTAAACGAGAGCTATTACGCAAATGCCGCTAAAATCGGCAAGAGCGGCGATTTTTACACCGCCGTGAGCGTAGGGAGCTTCTTTGGGATCTGCATCGCGCGCGAAATTTTACGCCTAAGTGCGGATTTTGGCGCGAAGCAAGAGTTAAGCTTAGACGCGGCGGCAAGCTCGGGCGCATCGCGGCAAAATTTTGCGGCGGCATGCGAGCTAAATTCAGATGTCGCGCTTGCAGAAAAATCGCAAAATAGTGCTAAAATCGCTATCGTAGAGATCGGCTCGCACGACGGGCGGCTGCTTTGCGACATAGCGCAAGCTATCTTTACGCTAGGCGGCGCGGCGGCGCTTGATAGATTTAGCTTTGCAATCATCGAGCCGCACGAGCGTCTGCGCGAGCTACAGCGGGCGAGCTTTGCGGATAGCTTCGGCGGCGAAATCGCGCTAAAGCACTTTGCAAGCGCGCGCGAGGCGAAATTTAAAGATGCGATCTTTGTGGCAAATGAACTCTTCGACGCCTTTAAATGCGAGGCGGTGGACGGCGAAAATATGCTTTTTATTGAAAGCGGTGCGGCAAAATTTGCCCCCATAAAAGAACGTGAAATTTTGACCCTCGCACGCAGATTCGGCATCTCGCGCGGCGAAATCCCGGTCGGATGCTTTCGCTTTGCGCGCGAAATTTGCGCCAGCGCGCAGCGGTTTTATTTCATCGCCTTTGACTACGGGCAGATGGGCGCTAGTGGCGATTTTAGCCTGCGGATTTACCGAAATCACGAAGTTTTTAGCTTCTTTGAGGTGCAAAACTTAAGCGATTTTTACGGCAAAAGTGATCTTACCTACGACGTAAATTTTGAAATTTTACGTGCGGCGTTTGAGGACGCGGGCGCCGCGATGGTGGATTTTAAAAGACAGATCGCGGCTTTGATAGACTTCGGCGCGGTCCAGCTTTTAGAGCTTTTTATGCAAAAAAGCGGCGAGAAGGGCTACCTAAATGCGCTTTTGCAGTTCAATCACCTGCGCGCTGAGTTTGGCGAAAAGTTTAAGATGATAAAATTTAAAAAGGGGCTTTGATGAAAGCTTTTATCGATTGCGACTGCGAAATTTTACAAAAGACGCTGGAGCTGTTTTTGAAAGACCATGCCGCAAGTACGCAGGATTGCGACTTTGTGATAAGCGATGATCCGCAAAGCTCGGCAAAACCGCTATTTTTGATCGGCGAGGACGGAGATCTGACGCTACCGTTTTCAAAGAATACCTTGTTATCGAAGCTGGAGGATTTCCAAGGTTTGCTAAAGCGGGATCTTAGCGAATACGATGCGGCGGAAGAGGAAATTTGCGCGCTGTTTGATGAGTTTAAAGCAAAAATCATCGAAATTTTAAGAAGGCAAAATGGCTAAATTTTCCAAACCTGACGGCGCGCTCTTTACGCAAATTTCAAGCGGCATTTATAGGGGCAAAAAGCTTTCTCTGCCCGCACTTTCGAGCACGCGTAGCACGAAAAGCATCGTAAAGGGCTCGTTTTTCGATACTTGGCGGGCGGAGTTGCGCGGCGCGGCGTTTGTCGAGTGCTTCGGCGGCAGCGGCGCGATGGCGCTTGAAGCGCTAAGCAACGGCGCAAAAAACGTTTATGCGATCGAAAAGGACACCGCCGCACATAAGATAATGCGGAAAAATTTCGAGCTTTTTGGGCTCGGCGCAAATGCGATTTTGGGCGATTGCTTCGAGCGACTACCCGAAATTTTACACGAGCTGCAAGCGGATATGAACGGACGCTTGGGCGCGAATTCGTTAAATTTAAGCGGCAACAATTTCAAAAACTGCACTGCCGACGCCGCCTACTGCGAAAATTTAGACGGCGAAAAAGAGGGCTGCCGCAAAAGCTTTAGTGGCGTAGAGCAGGGCGAGAACGGATACCGCGCCGCGCAAAGCGTAGAAGCGGAAGGTGGCACGCAAAGCGGCGTAAAAGATTTGCCTAAATGCGGCATGCGAAGCAGTGTGTCTTACGGCACGCAAAATGGCGCGCAGAGCGGCACAAATGGCGATTATGCGAGAGATGAGGGCTTTGGCGGTTGTGTCCAGATTATCGATTACGCGGGCACTTCTAATATAAAATACCGCGTGAATTCGCTAGCCACGGACGCCGCGAGCTTTAGCGAAAAGTTTTACGATAACTATGCTTCGAAATACGACGCTAGCGGCACCGAGACCGCTAATCGCAACGTAAATTTAAGCTCAAAATGCAGCGAGAGCTCTAATTTTGACGCAAATCGCGGTACGGGCTTAGGCGCGAGCTGCGAAGAGAAAGAAATCTTAAATTTAGGCGAAAATTTTAACGCTAGCTACGGAGACAATTTACATTCAAGCACAAATTTCATCTATGATTCAAGAAAAAATTCTACTGAGAATTCTGACGGCAAATTTAGCCCCAAGTGCGGAGAAAATTTGCGCCCAAACGAAAATTTAACCCGCGGTTCAAGAAAAAATTTCGCCGCCAACTCCCGTCAAAACTTTGCCTGCGATTTAGGTGGAAGTGCTGCCGCAAACGGTTTAGACGAAAGCTCTGCCGCAAATTCTAGCGAAAGCCATACCGCAAATTCCAGAGAAAATTCCGTATCCGATCCCGCGCGCAGAGTGTTTGTCTATCTAGATCCGCCGTTTGCGATCAGGCAGGGCTTTGGCGAGATTTACGAGCGGGTGCTGGTTCTGATAGCGCGCTTAGGCTCCGCGCAGTGCGAGCTGCTAATCGCGATCGAGCATATGAGCGAGCTTGGGCTGCCGCCTAAAATCGGCGATTTTGCGCTGCTTAAATCGCGCAAATTCGGCGCTACGACGATGAGCTACTACGCAAAATGAAAAGCTTAAAGCAAATTTTAGATTACTACGCCGATTTGAAAAATTGCGACGCGGATCTTTTCGGCGCGCCCGATCCGCTGCAGGTCGCAAAGGGACATCGAAACGACGTCGTAGCGCTCATCTGCGCGCTGTTTGCTTACGGTAACGCGGCTCAAATTTTAAAATTTCTTCGCTCGCTTGATTTTTCTCTTTTAGACGGGAGCGATGAGCGCATGAGAGCGGAGCTTGCGGGTAAAAAATATAGATTTCAAAGCCCGCGCGACGTCGCTGAAATTTTTATAACTTTAAAGCGGCTTAAAAATAGCCTTAGCATCGAAGATAGCGTGCTTTGCGGCATGCAAAAAAGCGGACGGATCGAGGATGGGATAAATTTTTTAATCGGCGAGATTTGCAGATTAAATCCCTACCGCAGCCCGGGGTATGAGTTTTTTTTCGGTAGAGGCTTTGCGCAAAAGCCCACGTCGCCGTATAAGCGCTACAATCTCTTCCTGCGCTGGGCGGTGCGCGACAGCGACATCGATCTGGGGCTGTACAAAAAGATCGAAAAATCGCGCCTCCTCATCCCGCTCGATACCCATACGCATAAAGTTTCGCTTAAGCTTGGGCTGATCGATCGCAAGAGTTACGATTTTGAGGCGGTTTTGCAGCTTACGCAAAGCTTAAGGCGCTTCGATCCGAGCGATCCTATCAAATACGACTTCGCGCTGTATCGACTCGGACAGAGCGGCGAGATAGATAAAATTTTGCCCGAACTAAGCGCGAGTTTAGATAAAACTGCGAAGTAAGTCAGCGGAATTTTATCTGGTACGCGTGATGAAATTTTATAAAGCTTTAGCGTGATTGCGCGGCGGAATTTTGCGATGTGCTGGCGCATAATCGGGCAGATATGCTTTTGTGGAATTTTGCCGTACGTTTGAGTACGGCGCGCCGAAATTTCATAAAATTTTAGCAAAAGATCGCTTCATAAAATTCTGCAAATTTCACGGATAGCTGCGCGAAATTTATAGGGCTGTCTTGTAGAATTTGGGTAAAATTTCGCCGCTTTGCGCTACTTAAATTTTATGAAATTTTGCAGCTTGTGCGCGACGCGATAAAATGCATGGAGCTAAAACGGCAATCGCGCGATAAATTTCATAAAATTTAAGCAGAGAGGCGCGGCAAAATCCGATATAATTCCGCGAAATTTTATAGGATTTCACGAAATTCTAGCAGGCGCCCGTATGCACTTTGCGGCGTATGAGCGGTTTGCGATCGTAATTGCGAGAATTCTGACAGGCGTTCATAGCACGTGCCTGCGTGATTTGAAAAAAAAGGGACAAAAATGGAGCTTGAACTTTGGCAGTTTGCGGTGCTTTTTACGGCGGCGTTTTTCGGCGGATTTATCGACTCGATCGCGGGCGGCGGCGGGTTGATTTCGCTGCCTGCGCTGCTTGCCGTGGGCATCCCGCCGCATGTAGCGATCGCCACAAATAGATTTCAAGGCAGCTTCGGAAGCTTCACCGCCGCTTTAAATTTCATCCGCAAGGGCTATGTTGATGCAGCGGAGATCTTGCGCGGCGTGGTTTTTACGTTTATCGGCGGACTCGTCGGCGCTTATGTCCTGCTTCTAGTCGATGCGAAATTCCTAAATTACCTCATTCCGATCCTGCTGCTGGCGCTTTTCTTTTATATGATTTTTTCGCCAAACCTAGGCGAAGCGCTCGCAAAACCCAAGATGTCAAAAAAGAGCTTTTACGCTATTTTCGGGCTTATTTTGGGCTTTTACGACGGGTTTTTCGGCCCAGGTACAGGCTCGTTTTGGACGTTTGCGCTCGTAGGAATTTTAGGGCTTTATATGAAAAAGGCGGTCGCGCACACGAAGGTTTTAAATTTCACCTCAAACATCGTCTCTTTAGGCGTTTTTATCATCGGTGGGCAAATTTTATGGCTCGTCGGAGCGGTGATGGCGGTCGGACAGATCGCGGGCAGCTTCGCGGGCTCAAGCCTAGTGATGCGATGCGACGTGAAATTCGTGCGCAAGATGCTTCTGTTCGTCGTTGCCGCTACGATTTTAAAGCTACTTTACGGACTGATTGCAAATTGATTACAGATTGATTGAGGACCGATCGCGGGCTAATCTCAAGCCAAAATCATAGAATTTTATACAGGATTTCGTATAAAATTTCGCGTAAAATTTTATGAGCTT
>CAUUQJ010000004.1:0-14609 GCA_963547085.1 uncultured Campylobacter sp.
TAAAATTTTAAAGCCGAAGCTTTATGAAAAGTATAAGGATGTGGTTATAGAGGTGTGAGGGTGGATGCGGCATTGATGGCTAAAATAGATATATTATTAAATTTGATAAATTTTGCTAACGATATGCTTAATGAAAGTATGCATCCGACGACAAGCTGCAGCCTAATAGGTACCGCGCCCGTTATTCTACTGATGACAACTATCTCAAAAATACTATAGGAATAAAAAATGAGCACTAGGATAGGTTTAATACTTTTGGGTGCATTTTTTGTATTTGAAAGTATTCTTGGCTGCTTTAGCGGAAAGATGTATTTTAAATACGGGGGCTGGAGCGCAGTTGAGCCGGTCTATATTATCAAGATTTTCATCATCGGCTTATTATTTGTTTCTGCAGGAATTTTCATAAACAAAAAAATAGGTAGAGTGATTAATGCCTTGATAGGTTTAGGCCTTTTAATAATATCTATAGAAATTTTTACAACGCAAGATCCCGCAGGAATACAAAGTAAAATCGGATATCCTTTTCTTATCTCGGGATTTTCGGTTTTACTCATTAGTATCTTGTTTTTTTACCTCGCCTTCCGCTCTGAAAAGAACATAAAAAGATACCCGAAGTATATGTGGTGTAAGGACTGCTTTAAATTTTACCTGTACGAGGACGTCAAAGATACGGATCAAATTTGCTCATACTGCGGCAAAAAGCTTACGGAGTATAAAAATGACAGCGTGTATCGACAAAGAAACGCCTCCGAGCAAAACGCTAAAACTCCGAAGATCAAAAGGCGCAAATTTAAAAAGAGATGAAATTTACAAGACGGCTTTCTTGCTTTACTTTTACGCGCTTATCTGTTACCGCTCTGCTATCCCGATACTCCGCCGCTTTGTAAAATTTCAGATATAGGCGCTAATTTATGAGCGCATATAAATACCGCATGGAATTCTAAAACTCCGCATGAAATTCTAAAATTTCAAATCCTTTACGTCTTGCTAAATTTCTAAATTTTACAGTTTCAAATTTCGCAGACTAACTTCGCAGCAAGATTATCGTATAAAGCCAATCTGCCGCGAGCGCGCGACAAACCAACCTCTAAATTCCGCCGCGCGCGCGCTTTGGCGCAAGCAGCTGCTTTGCGCGAGCTGGCACTTTGCGCACAGCTTTAGACTGCCCAAACTTACGGCGCAAAGCAATTATAAGCAGCTATGCGGCGAAATTTACGCCAAAGCCTCACCGCGAGCTTTATTGAAGCACCTTGCCTAAAATCCCAGCACCTTTGCCGACGGCGCTGCCGCGAAGCGCGCTTTCTTTTTCTCTCATCACCGCAAATAGCCCGTCCAGCGTCTTTTGCGTTATGTAATCATTCAAATCCTCGCCCTGCTTAGGCAGATACTCGCTCGCGCCCAGCCCGCGCGCGATATTTTGCACCGCTTCGTTACCCGCGATCTTGTTTTGCGCGAAGGAATTTAGCCCGTTATACGCCGTCGCAAAGCTGTTTTTGCTCATCATATCGCTTACGATCGGCCTAAAAACCGCTCGCAGCTTTGCGCCAGATTTGCTCTGCAAATACTCGCTAAGTGCGGTGTCACCGCCGCCGATGAGCTTTTTAACGTCGGCGTCGCTCATCGATTTCAGATCTTGCAAAAATATCTTGCTCGCGCCGCTTACCGCCTTGGTAGCGGCATCGTTCATACTCATGACGAGCTCGCGCTCCCATTTATCGCCACCCACCTTTCTCGCAAGCTTCGCAGCCGCCTTCAGCGAAGGAGGAAGCTCGATTTTAGCGGTCTTGCTGTGGATGTAGCCCTTGGCGAGCTCGCTTGTGGCGCGGTTTACGGCGGAAGCGAGCAGATCCTTGTAGTTTCCGCTCCTAGTCGCACCGAGCGCGTCCGCTCCCTGTTTTAGGATATCCGTTACGTCCGCATGCGCAAGCGACAGCGCCGCAGCGGCGAGCAAAATCATAAATTTTTTCATATTGCAACCTTTGAATAAAATTTGCGCCATTATGCCAAACTGCGGTAAACGCTCAGCCCGTGCTCGGTTTAAATTTTCGCGCTGCGTGGACGATTTAAAATAAAATTTTAGGTTAAATTTTAAGCGTCAAATTTCAAAGCTAAATTTAACGGGTGAAATTTACTCCTAAAATTTAAAGATGAAATTTAGGGGCGGCTGGTTTTGTCGTGCTTGCGACTAAATTTTAAAAGCAGCACTATGACGAGCTAAAATTTTAAAACCACACTGCTTGGTGCTATTTAAATTTACGCAGCGCAAACGATGCCAGCGTAAGGCACATAAGACAAATTATAGCGATGAGCGGCTATATCCTCAGCACAAACGATTGAAATTTTATCAAGCCCGCTGCAGCCAAAAAGCTCGCCGTAAATTTAAAGAGCTTAAATTTAAAAGCGAGCTGTCGCTTTTGACAAAATAAAGCGAGTTAAGCTTAAACCAAACCTTGATCCAGCATCGCATCGGCTACGCGGCGAAAGCCCGCGATGTTTGAGCCCAACACGAGGTTGCCCTCCGCGCCGAATTCCTTCGAGGTCTCGTAGCTGGTGCGAAATATGTGGCGCATGATCTCGCGCAGCTTGCTATCGACCTCCTCGAAGCTCCACGACGCCATCTGCGCGTTTTGCGCCATCTCAAGCCCGCTTGTAGCCACGCCGCCCGCATTCGCCGCTTTGGCAGGGCCAAAAAGAAAGTCTTTTTGCGCGAGCATAAAATCGATCGCCTCAAGCGTGCTTGGCATATTCGCGCCCTCGCAAACCATGCGACATCCGTTGGCATAGAGAGTCTTTACGTCTTGCAGATTAAGCTCATTTTGCGTAGCGCTCGGAAACGCGGCGTCGCACGGCACGCTCCACACGCCGTTACGCCCCGCGGGATAGGCGCTAACTGGAATAAATTTTGCGCCAGGGCGCTCCTTGGCATATTCGCAAAGCCCTACGCGCAGCTGCTCTTTTAGCTTTTTAAGAAGCGCCACGTCAATTCCCTCGGCGTCATAGATAAAGCCCGTAGAATCGCTTACGGTGACGGGTTTTGCCTGCATCTGATATAGCTTTTCGGCGGTGTAGATCGCGACATTGCCGGCGCCCGAGATCGTGCAAATTTTGCCGTGCAGCGAATCGCCTCTGGTAGCGAGCATCTCGTTTGCAAAATAGACCGATCCGTAGCCCGTAGCCTCGGTGCGCGCAAGGCTGCCGCCCCAGCTTAGCCCCTTGCCCGTAAGCGCGCCGTCGAATCTGCGGGTGAGCTTTTTATACGCGCCGTACATATAGCCGATCTCGCGACCGCCCACGCCGATGTCGCCTGCGGGCACGTCGGTATTGGAGCTGATTAGGCGGTGAAGTTCAAGCATAAAAGCTTGGCAAAATCTCATAATCTCGCCGTCACTCTTGCCCTTGGGATCGAAATTTGCACCGCCTTTTGCGCCGCCGATATTAAGACCCGTGAGGGAATTTTTAAAAATTTGCTCAAACCCTAAAAATTTTAAAACGCCCAAATTTACGCTCGGATGAAAGCGCAGGCCGCCTTTGTAAGGACCCAGAGCGGAGTTAAACTCTATGCGGTATCCCGTATGCACGCAGGGCTCGCCGCCGTCGCTCATATAGACGACGCGAAACATCATCGTGCGCTCGGGCGCCAAAATACGCTCTAAAATTTTATTTTTCACATACCTCTCATCGCGCTTTAGAAGCGGTATGAGCGAGTATAAAATTTCGGTCGATGCCTGGATAAAGACCTCCTGACCGGGATTGGCACGCTTTAAATTTAGCAGCAAGCCGTCGATGTAAGACTTCATAGTTCCTCCTTTTGAACCGGATTAAATTTTAATTTTTTGGCTTTGGCGATAAATTTTTTCAGCGCCAGCTCCTCGCGGACGCCGATCTCATAGCCTATAAATTTCAGATAATTTAAAATTTCGCGCTCTTTTATGCCGCGCGAAAGGGCGTAGCTTTGCAGGATATATCTTGGAATTTTAATGCGCGATCGTAAAAATTTCGTCGCCAGGCGCGAGTAAGCCTTATCGTTTTTCACGCAGCACAGCCGCCCAAAAACAAAGGGCAAGCCCGTGCGCTGCTGCCAAATTTCGCCCAGATCGTAGAATTTATCCTTGCCCTGCGAAAGCAGCGCCTTTAGAGCATTATCGCCGATTAGCACCTCGCCGCTAAGATCCAGCACGCGAGCTAGCATATTTGAGCTCATCGACGCGGGATCAAGCCTGGGCGCCGAGTTTTTGCGCACGAGTACGCTTAAAACCTCGCGCTTTGCGACGATTCCCAGAGGCAGTTTGCGGTATTTTTCGCGGCGGCTTTCAACGCTGGAGATTACCGCAGCGTCTATGCGCCTATAATAAAGATCGGCGCAGAGTTTGCTCGGCACCCCTTTTTTAAATTCTATCGATTTTTTAACATAAGACGGCAGCGGAAGGGATTTTAAAAATACGTGAAAAGGGAGCAAATTTAGATAATCGATTTTGCCTAATAACATAACTTTCTCCGAATTTAGCGCAGAAAAGAGGTCAAATTCCGGCGCTAAATCGGAATTTGACCAAAAATTTTAAAGTTTATTTGACCTCGGTGATCGGGATGGATTTGTATTTGCTAAACTCCACTATGCCCTCACCTTTTTTGAAGTGGATGCTCACTCCGTCTTTGTTCTCCATATAGATGCCGTCGGCGGCACGCTCGCGCTTGAGGTTGTAGCTTTTGCCGCTATCGTCCTCTAGCACGGCGGTATTAAAATCGTCGTTTGAGCTAAGCGAAAGTTTTTTGCCCTTGTCATCGACGAAATAGAAGGTCTTTGCGTTCTCTTTGGTTATAGTTTTTTCGCTCTGTGCTTGCTTATTCATAGCGCTATCCGGGGATTGGCGGAGCTGGTTTGAGCCGCATCCTAGCAAAACTAACGCCAAAGCGGCGCACGATAGAACTTTAAACATATTTCTCCTTTAAATTTAGGTTACACTCGTTGATGAGTGATTTTCGGATATCCCAAAGCTTTTGAGAGAGATCCACTTTGTAGCTTTGCGGATGGACATTGCGAAGGTGCTCGAGCCAAAATTTGCTCTTTTGTTCCTTACTAAAACGCGCGATCTCGCTTACCGTGCGGCGCACGCCTACGAATTTGCCCTCCTTAAAAACGGGACGCAAGAGCTTATGCGCGCTGAAATTCGTTAAAATTTTACGCTTGTAGGTATAAAGAGGGTGAAAAATTTCAAGCGGCGCGCTCTCGTCTATGCTCTCTTCATCAAGCGCGATTAGATCGGCAAGCGCCATGCCGTTATCTTTGTCATAGAGTCTAAAGACCTGCTTGTAGCCGGGATTGTTGATCTTACGCGGATCGTTTGAAATTTTGATCTTAGCCACGATCTCGCCATCTTTTTCGATACCGCTTAGCTTATACACGCCGCCTAGACTTGAACTATCTCCGCCCGTAATAAGCCTCGTGCCGATCCCCCAGCTATCGATTTTAGCGTCGAAAAGCTTGAGCTGATCGATCGCGTATTCGTCCAGATCGTTAGATGCGGTGATCTTTGCGTTCTCAAAGCCCGCCGCATCGAGCATCTTACGCGCCTGTTTGGTCAGATACTCCAGATCGCCCGAATCTATGCGGATTCCAAGCGGCTCATGACCGCTCGCGCGCAGCTCTTTAAAAACCGTAATCGCATTCGGCACGCCGCTTGCGAGAGTATCGTAGGTATCGACGAGCAAAAGCGTGCTGTTCGGATAAATTTTAGCGTAGGTGCGAAACGCCTCCAGCTCGCTATCAAAGCTCTGAATCCAAGAGTGCGAGTGGGTGCCGATCGCAGGGACGTCAAATTTCTTTGCGGCGAGCACGTTTGACGTGGCGCTGCAGCCGCCTATAATCGCAGCCTTTGCACCGTAGATGCCCGCACTTCGCCCTTGAGCACGGCGCAAGCCAAACTCCATCACCGAATCATTTTTGGCGCTAAAGTTTATACGCGAGCTTTTCGTGGCGACTAGAGTTTGGAAATTTATAGTATTTAGGATTGCAGTCTCGATGAGCTGTGCTTCCATGATATTTGCTTTGACGCGGATAAGCGGCTCGTGCGGAAATACGATCTGCCCCTCGTCCATAGCGTAAATTTCGCCGCTAAATTTAAAGCCTCTTAGAAATTCCAAAAATTCCGGCTTAAAGAAATTTAAACTTTTTAGATACGTGATGTCGTCCTCGCTAAATTTAAGATTTTCGATATAATCCACGACCTCGTTTAAGCCGCAAAATATCGCATAACCGCCGCCGCTTGGGTTTTTGCGATAAAAAACGTCAAAAACCGCCGTCTGATCGGGCTTCGTAAAAAAATAGCCCTGCATCATACTAAGCTGATAAAAATCGGTAAGTAAAGCCAAATCTTTCATTTACGCCTCTTAAATTTAATCTCGCCTCGTGTAGGAGCAAAAAATCATAGCTTTTTAGCTTCCAGGCTCTTTTTATAAGCCGCAGCGTCGAACTCTTTGATGCGAGCGACGCCGTCGTCCACCGCAGCTTTTGCAACCGCCGTCGAGATCACGGCAAATACGCGCGGATCGAAAGGATTTGGGATCACATAGTCTTTGCCGAATTTTAAGTTATCCTTACCCAGCATCTTGCGGATTTCTGCAGGAACCTCTTCGCGAGCAAGATCCGCCATCGCGCGAGCGGCCGCAATTTTCATATTTTCGGTAATCTTTTTGGCTCTTACGTCAAGCGCCCCGCGGAAGATATACGGAAAGCCCAAAACGTTATTGATCTGATTTGCAAAGTCGCTTCTACCGGTGCCTACGATCGCGTCGTTTCTTACTTCCTCGACCTCGCTTGGATAAATTTCCGGTACCGGATTTGCAAGCGCAAAAATGATCGGATGCGGTGCCATAGTCTTTACCATCTCTTTGGTTAAAACGCCCGGCTTGCTAAGGCCCAAAAACATATCCGCGCCCTTCATCGCGTCCTCTAGCGTGCGATCTGCGGTGTCTAGGGTAAATTCTTTCTTTTGCTCGGTAAGATCGGTGCGGCCCTTGTGGATCACTCCTTTGGAATCGAGCATTATGATATGTTTAGCGCCTAAATTACGATACATCTTTGCACACGCTATGCCAGCAGCGCCCGAACCGCTGACTACAATCTTCATATCCTCGATCTTTTTGCCGCTGATAAGGGCTGCATTGATTAGCCCTGCGCCCGTAATCATCGCGGTGCCGTGCTGATCGTCGTGCATGACGGGGATATCGACGGCTTTTTGCAGCTCGCGCTCTATCTCGAAGCACTCGGGAGCTTTGATATCCTCTAAATTTATACCGCCGAACGTAGGCGCAAGCGCTTTGCAAATTTCAATTATCTTTTTAGGATCTTTTTCGTCGATCTCGATGTCAAACGCATCGACGCCGCCGAATTTTTTGAACAAAACCGCCTTGCCCTCCATTACGGGCTTTCCGGCGATTGCGCCGATATCTCCTAGGCCTAAAACCGCCGTGCCGTTAGTGATGACGGCTACGAGATTGGCTTTATTCGTATATTTAAACGCTGCTTCATGATCACCTTCGATCACCTTGCAAGGCTCCGCGACGCCCGGCGTGTATGCAAGCGCCAAATCCTCCGCCGTAGCGCACGGGGTTTTTACATTCGTTCCGATTTTACCACCTATGTGGTACTTCAAAGCCGCTTCAACGTTTACTTTAGCCATTTTATAATCCTTTTTTGATTAAATTTGAAATTCTCGTTTTAACTTCGTCGCTTCCTAAAATTTCACAAATTTCAAAAATCGACGGACTAACGCTGCCTCCTGTGATCGCAACGCGCAGAGGCTGGGCAAGATCCTTTAGCTTGGCGCCGTTTACGTCCAAAAACTCCATCGTCCTTTCCTCGCACTCTTTTGCATTTAAATTTGCGCTTAGAGTATCCGAAAATTTTGCGAGTAAGCTTAGCGAACTTTCGGTTACAAATTTCTTATACGCCTTCTCGTCGTAGCAGCTCGGGCGATTTAGAAGGATTTTAATGCCCTCTGCCATCTCCACTAGCGTCTTTGCGCGCTGTTTGTACTGCTGGGCGATGAGATGTTTTTTCGCGTGCGAGCGAATATCGACGCCGAATTCCACAAGCTGCATGGCAAGCTCATCGTCGTCAGAGTTTCTAATATAATGCGCGTTTAGCCACTCAAGCTTGGTTTGATTGAAGGTGCTTGAACTCTTACTGATATGATTGGGATCGAAATATTGCTTCATCTCCTCCATGCTAAAAATTTCATCGTCTCCGTGGCTCCAGCCAAGGCGCACTAAGAAATTTAGCAGAGCTTGCGGCAGATAGCCCATGCGCTTATACTCCATCACGTCGGTAGCGCCGTGGCGTTTGCTTAGCTTGCTGCCGTCAGTGCCGTTGATCATCGCGACATGGTAAAATTTCGGGATTTTAAAGCCCAGTGCGTTATACAGCACGATCTGCTTCGGAGTGTTGCTTAGATGATCGTCGCCGCGGATCACGTCCGTGACGCCCATCAGCGCGTCGTCGATCACGACCGTGAAGTTGTACGTGGGCGTGCCGTCGGAACGCGCGATGATGAAATCGTCCAGAATATCGGCGGCGTTAAATTTTATCTCGCCCTTGATGCCGTCACTAAATTCTATCGTGCCGCTAAGCGGGGATTTGATGCGGATTACGGGCTCGATCCCAGCAGGAGGCGTGCCAGTAAAGTCGCGATAGCGGTTATCGTAGCGCGGGCGCTCTTTGCGAGCTTCCTGCTGCGCGCGCAGCTCATCCAGCTCATCCTTGCTCATATAGCACTTATATGCCTTGCCCTCATCTAGCAGCTTTTGGACGTATTGTTTGTAAAGATCGAAGCGCGAGCTTTGATACACGATCTGCCCGTCATAGTCCAGATTGCACCACTTAAAGGCTTCCTCGATCGCCTTAGCAGCCTCCTGCGAATTGCGCTTCAGATCAGTGTCCTCAATACGCAGCAGGAATTTGCCGCCATTTGCTCTAGCGTAAAGATAACTAAAAAGCGCCGTTCTAAGTCCGCCGATATGTAAATATCCCGTAGGACTCGGCGCAAAACGAGTTACTATCATAAAATTCCTTTGCAAAAATTACCATTTAATGTTATAATCGCGATCTTGTAATTATAAAGCAAAAAGACTAAATAAAGGTTAAAAATGATAAAGAAACTGCTTTTTTCCGTAATGATCTGTGCCGTTTGTGCAAATGCCGAAGTAGTAAATGGCGTCATTGCCGTGGTAGATAATGAGCCGATCACAGGCTACGAACTAGCCAAAGTTCAAAAACTAACGGGTGCTTCGCCGCAAGCTGCGATGGAAATTTTAATCGGGCAAAAGTTACAACAATCCGAGATTAAACGCCGCGGCATCGCGGTAAATGACGCGGAGATCGACGCGAGGCTCAAAGCGATCGCCGATCAAAATAAGCTTAGCTTAGACCAGCTCAAAACCGCCGTGCAAAAGCAAGGTATAAACTACGATGACTTTAAAGCAAATATCCGCCGCACACTGCTTGAAGAAAAGCTCTACGGCTCGATATTTGCGGACGTACAGCACCGCACAACCCCCGAAAATGTCAAAAAATTCTACAGCCAAAATAGCTCATTATTTACAACCTTCGATAGCATCACACTCACCCGTTACATCGCAAAATCACAAGCCCCGCTCGATAGGATCCGCACAAATCCAAAGCTCCGCCCAAGCGACGTGTATGTGATGAAGGGAACCCTAAAGGCCAATCAAATGGACGAGGGGCTCAAATACATCGTCACGAACGTCGAACAGGGCAAATTTTCGCCGATAATCCCTACGCGAAACGGCTACGAGATGTTTTACGTAAACGACAAAAAAGGGCTTCGTACGCTCGATTTTGACAGCGTGCAAGAAAAGGCGATCGAGGGCTACGTAACCTCCGAGCGCAAAAAAGCTGTCGCCGAGTTTAACGACAGACTCCGTTCAAACGCCAATATCCGCATTATCGAGCGTCCGCAGGCAAAAGCGCACGGCGCAAAAACCGCTCCGAAAGTTAAAGTGCAAAAAAGGCAGTAAATTTTAAAATCCGCCGCCATGCATTAAATTTTATAGAATTTAACGCCGATAGCGTAATGGCGAGCGCGCAGCTCGCCCTACCGTACGTTAAATTTGATAAATTTAAAGGCTTTGCGCTGATAACGATCAAAAATTTTACCGAACTTAAGAACGATAGTAGGCAATGACGAGCAAATGCACGCGATAGTAGGGCAAAAAACATTTGTCTAGAGTTCAAATTTATCTATACTAAATCAACAGCCATATTATTTATTAATATATTATTCATTAAAAAAAATATAATTTAATAAAAGCAATAAACTTATATTTAGGAGTAATAAAATGGAGTTAGTATATCTTTGGATAGAAAAGCACAAAAATATTGAAAAACAAGGCTTCAACTTAGGTTCGAAATTTAAATGCAAATACGATTGCGAGAAGAATGAACTAATTATAGACGAAAATATAAACCACATCGATATTTTCCCCGATAATATAAAAGCAAATGCCCTAATAGGATCCAACGGAAGCGGTAAAAGTAGCATAGTAGAATTTATTTTATTATCTATGCTCGCATACAAAGGAGGCTCTGGAACAGAAATCCCTTCGAGTGGATGGCTGTTAATATATGATAAGAAGAAGGAAAAATTTTTTATATACCTTAGCGATGATGTGAATCCGAGATTGGAAAAGCTTAAAATTAATCAAAATTATAGCAAAAATTACTCTGAAGATTTAGGAAAAGAAAAATTTTTCAATATTCTTTATAATCCATCAATAGAGATGCCTAGTACTTTTATAACAAGATATGAAGATCTCACTCATTTGCTATATAGCGAAGATCAAAAGCCGACAAATACTGCAAATGTACTTCTATTTCCCGATAAGACAAATGGCATATTAGATATAAGACAAGCTTATAATAAATATTTGCTCAATATGTTTAAAGTAAAAAATAATAAAGGAATTGGTATAAAAAAAGTACTAGGTTATGTATTTAAAGATAAAGAGAATCTTAAATTTATACCTCATAATATAAAAATATCCTTAAACCAGAGCGTATTGGAAAGTAGAATTTCAAATGCAACAGTTCGTAATATAGTACTTCAATTAAAGTTGTCTTTATCTATAGAATCGCTAAAAAAATACTTATTTGCATTTATTGTATCTATGAGTAATCAAGATAACGAATCTGGTAAAATAGAAACTTACTTTTTTAAAGACAAAAGATCAGATTTAGAATTAGAGTTACAAGAACTATATCACAAGCCTAGAGTTTTAAATAAAGACGAAAATAAATTTGAAGGGTTTGTTCGAGAGTTATTATCTAGTAGTTAGATAGAAGAACATTTGCGGAATAAAAAGAGCATAGCCTCATTATTTAGAGAAAATACTCTGCACAAAGATGTATATGAACTAGCTAAATTAATTGATGCTATGGAAAAATATCGCAAACTAGATTTGGTGAAATTTAAATCCGGAAGCGATGACGAATTAAATGATATCTTATCTAGCCTACCTTCATTCATCGATTTAGATGTCATAGATGAAACAGGAAGACACTTTTCGGATTTCAGCTTTGGAGAAAAAACTCTATTAAGCCTTATTTATTCATTGATTTTTTATATAGATTTTTATCATAAAGATGGCAAAGAAATTTTTAACATCATCTTGGATGAAGCAGAAAATGGATTACATCCATTATGGCAAAAGGAGCTATTTAACTTAATTATAAAATTATTAGAAAATTTTAAAGATCTTAAATTTTTACTGATACTAACCTCGCATTCGCCTTTTATTATATCTGATATCCCAAATGAAAATATCATATTTTTAAAAGATGGCAAACAAGTCTATCCGGACATAAATACCTTTGGAGCCAATATCCATACTTTATTGGCAACGCATTTTTTATGAATAATGGACTGATGGGGAATTTCGCAAAAGAAAAAATAGATAGCGTTATAAAAATACTAGATAAACCGCGTCTCGATGACGAAGAAATAAAGAGTTGTGAAAATATTATATCGCTCATCGGTGAGCCAATTTTAAAAACTAGGCTTAGGCAGATGCTAAATGATGCACGTATCCGTAAAATGGACGAAATTGATGCTATAAAAGATGATATAGAAAAACTAAAAAACGAATACAGGAACTAGAAGAAAATGATTAAAATAGATATGACAGATAAGGCTAAAAGCGAATTTAAAGGAAATATTCTAGGAAAACTTAAAGCACTTAAAAAGAATTCGGAATTGAAATCATACATAAACAGATTAGAAAAACAGTTGAAAGAAATAAAACTTTCAGAATTTGACAATGTTATCACCTTAGAAAGCTTGATAACTATGGACTTTAATAAATTAAAGATCATAAAAAAATATATAGATGAAAAAAATATAACATTTGACAAAGATATAGATCTCTATGAAGAATTTATAAATCGTAGAATTAGAATAGAGCATATAAAGAATCTGAATATATCGGTATGCCCATACTGCAATAGAAACTACATAGTAAATTTTGAGGTGCAGGGCAATCAAATAATTTCAACTGCAAAATTAGATCACTTCTTTCCAAAAAGCGAATACCCCTGTTTTGCTATATCCATTTATAATATAGTTCCATGTTGCCACACTTGCAATCATATAAAATCAAACAAGAACATAAATATTTGCTCCCCTCTTGATACATCGATTAGTGATAAAATCCTATTTAAATATACTCCTAAAAATTCAGATTATCTCCATAGCGAAGAGGATTTTAAACTAGAATGTGACACTTTTGAACAGTCAGACGAAAATGAAATCAAAAATACTCTTGAGCTATTTCACATTATTAGTATATATCAAAAACATAAAGACCTTATATTAGAACTCATACAAAAATCTCAAATTTATACGGAAAGCTATATTGACGAGCTTTTGCAAAATTACCAAGGGAAGGTCTTTAATAACCAAGAAGATTTACTAAGACTTATAATTGGAGTTTATGTAGATGAAAAAGATATCAATAAAAGACCACTAAGTAAGCTTTTAATAGATATAAGTAAAAGCTTGGGCTTACTGTATTAGCAGCGAGAAATTCCGCTGCTAAACTTCAACTCACTACTCCCCGCTCAGATACTCCTGCAGCGTTTTAACTTCAAGCGCGGATTTGTCCTTTATCGAGCAGATCGAGCGCGTAGCGGCAATCGCCGCCTTCATCGTCGTAAAATACGGTAGCCTAAAGCGCAGCACGCTCTGGCGGATCTTTGCGGCGTCGGTAGAGTTTGATTTGCTATCGCTGGTGTTGATGACGAGCGAAATTTCGCCGTTTTTGAGCTTGTCCTCGATATTTGGGCGACCCTCGCTAATTTTATAGACAAACTCGCACTCTACGCCGTTTTCTCTCAGTAGCTTGTGAGTGCCGCTCGTAGCAGCGATACTAAAGCCCGCGTCCGTAAACGCGCGCGCAAGCTCCACAGCCCGCAGCTTGTCATGATCGGCAAGCGACAAAAATACCTTGCCGCCGCTTGGAAGCGCGTTGCTCGCGCCGATTTGCGATTTAGCAAAGCTCTTGGCGAAATTTTCGCCGATACCCATCACCTCGCCGGTGCTTTTCATCTCGGGCCCCAGGATCAGATCCGCGCCCGCAAGCTTGTTGAAAGGAAAGACGCTTTCTTTGACGCAGATATGGTTTTTAATACGCGGCTTTAAAATTCCCTTCTCTTCGACTAGTACGCCAAACTCATCGTAAAATTTCAAAGCCTCGCGCAAACCCCCTTGCCACATTACGCGGGTAGCGACCTTTGCCATCGGAATTCCGCTCGCCTTGCTGACAAACGGCACGGTGCGGCTCGCGCGCGGATTTACCTCGATGATGTAAAGCTCGTTTTCAAAAATCGCGAATTGAATGTTCATAAGCCCTACGACGCCGAGATTTAGCGCGATCTCTTTGGTTTGACGACTTACCAGATCGATCATCTCCGCGCTTAGGCTAAGCGGCGGCAAGATACTCGCGCTATCGCCGCTGTGGATGCCCGCCTCTTCGATATGCTCCATTATCGCGCCGATATACACGTCGCGTCCGTCGCAGATCGCATCGACGTCAAGCTCGGTCGCGTCAAGTAAAAATTTATCTATCAGCACGGGAGAGTGGTGACTCACGCTCACGGCTTCGCTCATATACTGCCTAAGCTCGGCTTCGTTGTGTACGCGCCGCATCGCGCGACCTCCAAGCACGTAGCTAGGGCGCACGAGCACCGGATAGCCGATAGCAGCGGCCTTTTCGATCGCCTCTGCTTCACTTATAGCGGTATCGTTTTTAGGCTGTTTGACGCCGATACTTGCGATAAACTCGCTAAATTTTTTGCGATCCTCCGCTACGTCTATCGTGCGCGCGCTCGTGCCGATGATCTTGGCTCCCACGGTACTTAGGCGCTTGGCGAGCTTTAGCGGCGTTTGGCCACCGAAATGTACGATCACGCCGTCGGGGTTCTCGGCCTCGATGACCGCTCTAACATGCTCGAAATCGATCGGCTCGAAGTACAAAATATCGCTCGTGTCGTAGTCGGTGCTGACGGTTTCGGGGTTGCAGTTATACATTATCGTGGTGAT
>CAUUQJ010000005.1:0-13943 GCA_963547085.1 uncultured Campylobacter sp.
GGGGGCTGAATAATTAAGAGAAATTTTAAAAAACGATTTGGAAAATTTTAAATTTCATAATGAAATTTTATGTTTAGCATACCTGAGACAAATTTCATCTCCAGCCTCCGTAAAAATTTTATAAATTTCGCAGGTAGCCGCATCCAAAAACTTAAAATCGAGTCATACCGCGATATGCCGCAATTCGCGACCGCCGACCGCACCCATTCGTCCAAAAACCCGCTTGCAAAACACTTAAGCGCACGATTATAAGATTTCGCTATAATCATGTCCGATTTAAAATTTATCAAAATTTAAAAGGATTTCTATGCGCGCAATTTTTTCTATCTATATCTTCATCATCGCAGCCCTTATCGGCATCGAGCTCTCACTCGGCGCACTCGTCGCGCCCGTGGTATTTTTCCCGCAGCAGATTATCGGAGAGGGCGTGCTATCGCACTTTCAAAGCGGCAAGCTAATGAGCGAGATCTTCGTAAAATACGGCTGCATCCTCATCGCAGTCTCGGTCATCTGCCTCGTTTTTGAGATGATAAATTTCAACAACAACAAATCGCAATCCTTTCGCTTGCGCCTTTCGACCCTGATGCTGACGCTCGTAAATATCATACTTGCCCTGCTTTTCGTGCTTTATTTTACCGACTACGTCATAAATGCCCAAAAAATCGGCGCAGAAGCAACTATGACGCCGGAATTTGCCCAAATCCACGCGGCTAGCGAATGGTGCATGAAACTCATCATCGTGTTTCAAACGGTACTGTTTTTCGCAAAAATCCTCCCCGCTTTAGCTGCAAGGGATGGCGCAGCGGCGAAAGACACGCGGGATGAAGATTAGAATTTACTACGAAGATACCGACGCGCAGGGCATCGTGTATCACGCCAACTACATAAAATTTTGCGAGCGAGCGCGCAGCGAGGCACTTATGCAGGCAGGAGTGGACTTCGCGCGCGCGGACGCACACTTCGTAGTTAGCGAGCTTTGCGCTAAATTTCTCCGCCCCGCGCGCCTCGGCGATACGCTTGAAATTCGCACGAGCCTAGCCGCGCTCAAAAACGCCAGCGCCCTTTTGCGACAAGAAATTTACAAGATCAAAGATATTAAAAACGTAGATTTCAGCGAGCTTTTATACGTGCAGGACGTAAAAATCGCCTTCGTAAAAGACGGCAGGCCGATCAAATTTAGCGCCGAAATTTTAGAATTTTTCAAATCTTTGAGATAAATTTATTTCGTGGGTTCAAATTTATATAGTCGTGTGGTGCAAACATAGTGCAGACCGGCTTTTCGGCGTAAAATCTAAGAATACACAGAGCTCTTAGGCAAAATAAAATTTGCAGGCTAGATAAAATTTTACGACATAAAATTTCGCTCAGCATTGAGGCTCAAATTTAACGCTACGCCGCGACATAAACCCCTTACGCACCCCGAAATAGAAAGCAAAATTTAAAATATCAGAATTTTGCGATGGCGTTAAATTTTGCCCTACTCCGCCGCTTTATGAAATTTTATCGCTCTTAAATTTAAATCCGCGCAGATCGAGTCTGTGTTTTACTCCGCTAAAATCCTACTCGTTCGTGAAATTTAAGCAGGTTAAATTCGCCCCGTCCGCTCGCTCGCCGCAATAAAAATCACGGCATTCGCGCAAAAAGCTGCGCGCAAAATCAAAACGGCGCGCAAAACGAGCGCCAAATGCGCCTCACAGCAGCCCTTTTATCTTTTGCAGATCCTCTTTGAAAAGCTCCGCCTTGCTCGGATTTTGCGCGATGAATGCGGGATCGAAGCTCGGCACGAAGCTGATGCCGCCCTCGTTAAATACCGAGCCGTGCAGCACGTCCATGCCCGCCAGATCGCCGTTTCGCAGCACGATTTTACAGCAGAGTTCCCCTAGGCAAAGCACGACTTTGGGCTTTAAAATTTTGATCTCGTCGGTCAGATAGGGCGCGCATTTTAAAATTATTTCCGAACTTACGCGCCTATTTTGCGGCACCGCGCACTTTATCAGAAAGCTAAAATAAATTTCTTCCGGCGCGCAAATTTGATCTAGCGCCGCTGCTACTTCAGCCTCCAAACCGCCGCCAAAACCCTCGCTAACGCCCGGCGCGAGAGCTACGATCATAAGTTTTACGCTCGCGGGAGTTTTAAAATTTTTGATAGTTTTGAAATTTTTAAAATTTTGCTCACTAGAGCTCGTGCGCGTTTTAGCAAGCTCGCAGAGATTGCACTCGGCGGTAGCAGATTTTAGCGAGTCCAGCGCCTTGAAAAATCGCACGCCGCCGCTTAAAATTTCGGCGCCTACGTAGCGGTAGCCGAACGCTTTGTAATAAAGCAGTCTGCGTAGTTGCGAGCTTTGCACGGCGCGCCTACGATCTGTTTAAATTCCGCGCGACGAATCCGCGATCAAACTGCGCCAAATCTTTATAAAATTCCGCCCTAAAGCCCTGCTCGCGCAAAAACGCCGACAGGCTCTGCTTTTGATCGTAGCCCATCTCGCAAGCTAGAAATTTTGCGCGCTGTGCGGCGATCAGCACGATGCGTTTTAAAATTTCATCCCCCCGCTCGCCGCCAAACAGCGCCTGTTTCGGCTCTTGCAGCACGCGCGCGTCCAATGCGTAGGAGTTTGCGATGTAGGGCGGATTTGAGACGATGAGATCAAACTCACCCGCGATCTCATCTGCGTAGGCGCAGTGCAGAAACTCGACGTCCGCGCCCAAGCTTGCGGCATTTGCGCGCGCCACCTCAAGCGCATCAGCGCTAATGTCGCTGGCCGTGATGCGGCAAGCAGGAAGTAGCTTTTTTAAGCAGATAGCGATTATGCCGCTGCCCGTGCCGATCTCGCAAATGCGCGGCTCGCCAAAGCTATGCGCCAAAGCAAGCGCCTTTTTTACTAAAATTTCGGTCTCGCAGCGCGGTATCAGCACCCGCTCGTCAACGTAAAATTTAAAACCCATAAACTCGCAGCTTTGCGTGATGTATTCAAGTGGGCGACCGTCTTTAAATTCAACGATCTTAGCGCGAAACTCCGCTTCGTGCGCGAGCTCTTCCGAGCATTTTAGCACGAGCTGTTCGTCACTAAGTCGCTCACAAAACTTTAAAATTTCGCGCGCGACGTATTTTGAGCCGCACTGCCCCAAGCCCCATCTTAGCGCCTCAGCGATCCTCATCAAGCTCTCTTATGCGCTCGTACAGGCTCGGGTGCGAATGATACACCGCGGCGTAAATTTTATGAGCGAGCGGAAACGCCTTGTTTTCGCTGCCCAGCTTCTTTAGCGCGCCGATCATGCTCTTTTTATCCTGCATGCTCGCGCCATGTCGGTCCGCGCTAAATTCGTGCATACGGCTAAACTTGGAGATCACCGGCTCAAAAAACGCATGCAAGATCGGCGCAAACAAAATCATAAAAACCAGCGTCGCGCCGCCGCCCGCGTTAAGCCCTAGCGCGCCGAATACGCTCCCGGGAAGGTTTCCGAATACCGCGAACGTCGCGCCCAAAAGCACGAAGCTAAGCGCTAGATTTTTCAAAATATCGCCGTGTTTGAAATGCCCGAGCTCGTGCCCTAAAACGGCCAAAATTTCATCCCCGCTCAGCTTCTCTATGAGCGTGTCGAAAAGCACGACCTTTTTCGTCGCGCCGAAGCCGCCGAAATAGGCGTTTAGGCGCTTGTCGCGCTTGCTTGCGTCGATCGTAAAAACGCCGCTACTTTTAAAGCCGCAGCGCTGCAAAAGCCCCTCTATGCGCTCTTTTAGCTCGCCATGCTCTAGCGGCTGCATCTTATTAAACAGCGGCGCGATAACGGTCGGATAAATTAAATTTATCAGTAAAACTACGCCGAAGCTTAGCAAAAAGCCCCAGACCCACCAGTGCGTGCCCAGGCTGTTTACGCAAAAAACGAGCGCAGAGGCTACCGCAAAGCCGAAAATAAGCGTGAGCGCAAGCGATTTTAGCGCGTCTTTTACGAAAACGGCGGGCGTTATCGTGGAAAAGCCTAGGCGTCTGTCTTTAACGAAGGTTTTGTAAATCTCAAGCGGAAGCGATATCGCGCCGCCGATGATTAAAAACGCCGTTACAAAGCAGCTCTGCGCAAAAATCCCGTCGCCAGCTAGATCATATATCGCGCGCTGTAACGCACCGGCACCTGCAAGTATCCAAATAAGCGCCACCGCAAAAGAAAAGCAGTGCGAAAATATATTAAATTTTAAATTTACCACGCCGACCTCGCCCGCCTTGCGATAATCCTCCTCGCTAAGCACGACTGCAGGCTCTTTTAGCTTGGCGCGGATGAAGCTTAACTCAAGCAGATCGAGCGAAATTTTATAAATCGTGTAAAGCGCGTATAAAAAGATCAAAAACCAAACCATCGCGCCTACTTTAGGCTCTCGGCGAGCGAAAGCACTTCGTAATATTCATTTTCCATACTGTTTAACGTTCCTCTTTTTTCTTCAAGTTCTTCAAAAAGCCCCTGCATGCCAAGCTTTTGATAAATTTCAGGCGTCGAGAGCGCGTGATTTAGCTCCTTTATGCGCGCCTCGATAGCCTCGATTTTAGCGGGGTACTCTTCTAAAATTTTATTCTGTTTGTAGCTAAGCTTTGCGGCACTCGTTTTTTCCTTTTTGTTTTCGCGGCCGCCTTCCTCTGCGCTCGCGCTCGCACCAGCGTCGGCTTCGATCTGATCGATCTCCGCCATCTCGTCTTCAAACTCCAGATACTGCGAATAGGGCATTTGAATTTGATCGATAACGCCGTTTTTTTCAAAAACCCAAAGCTTATTTGTAATCTTATCGATGAAATAGCGATCGTGGCTTACGATGATTACCGCACCTTCGAAGCTTAACAGATAATCCTCCAAAATATTGATCGTCGCGATATCAAGATCGTTCGTCGGCTCGTCCAAAATCAAGCAATCATACTGCTCGGTAAAGAGCTTGGCAAGCGCCAGACGGTTCTTTTCGCCGCCGCTAAGCACGCCCACGGGCTTATCCAAAAACTCCTTCGGAAACAAGAAATTTTTCAAATACCCATAGACGTGCATGTAGCTGCCGCGTACGCTTATGTGATCGCCGCCGTTGGGGCAAAAAATTTCGATTATGCTTTTATCGTCCGTGATACCGCTGCGGGTCTGATCGAAGTAGCCGATCCTGATCTCGCCGCGTTTGATCTCGCCCGCATCGATCTTGCTGCGGCCGAGTAGAATTTTAAGCAGAGTGCTTTTGCCCGCGCCGTTAGCGCCTACGATGCCGATGCGCTCGCCCTGCAAAACCCGCGCCGAAAAGCCCTTGAAAAGCACCTTGCCGTTTAAAATTTTACCGATATTCGTGCATTCAAAAAGCATCTTTTTGCGATTGTCGCCGCCCGTGCCGTTAAAGCTCCTGCTCGCGCGCTCCAGCTCGAGCCGCACGCGACGGATCGCGCCCGGATTTTTCTTCGCATCCTGCCTCATCTGCATGATGCGCGCCTTGCGCCCTTCGTTGCGCTTTAGGCGCGCCTTTACGCCACGGTGCAGCCACTCCTCCTCCGCGCGCAGCTGCTTAAGCAGCGTCTCGTGGGACTTTTCGAGCGAGGCGAGCATCTCCTGTTTGCGCCTCAGATAGTTCTCGTATCCGCCGTCGAAATTTGAAATTTTACCCTCTTCGAGCTCGATACTGCGCGTCGCCAAGCGGTCGATGAAGTAGCGATCGTGGCTGATAAAAACGATCGTCTGCTTCGAGCTAAGCAACATATCCTCTAGAAATTTCACCATATAGACGTCGAGGTGGTTCGTGGGCTCATCCAACAGCAGCACGTCGGGCTTTTTAAGCACCAGCGCGCCCAGCGCCACGCGACGAATTTCGCCGCCGCTAAGCGTGCAGACGGAGCGGTTTTCGTAAATTTTAAGCCCAAAATTTTGCAGCACCTGCTCGATCTTATTGTCGATCTGCCAGCCGTCCTTGGCCTCGATAAATTTAATCAGTTCGTCTTGGCGCGCTAAAAGCTCCCTGTTTTCGGGCTGCGCGGCGATCTTACTCGAGATCGCGTCGTATTCGCTAAGGGCAGCGTAAATTTCGGCTAGCTCCCGTCGCAGCGCGTCTTTGACCGAGAGATTGTCTTCAAATTTCGGCGTTTGAGCGAGCATCTGGATATTTAGCCCGTTTTGAGTGATCACGCGCCCCTCGTCGGTCTCGCACAACCCCGCGACGATCTTTATCAGCGTGGATTTGCCGCCGCCGTTTTTGCCGATCACGGCGACGCGCTCGTTAGCGTCCAGTGCGAAATTTACGCCGTCTAAAACGACGTGAGAGCCGAATTTTTTCGTAACATCGATAAGCTCGATCAAAGCCAATTTTAAGTTCCTCTAGTGTTAAATTCGGTGATTTTACACAAAATTCTATTAAATTTTAATAACTTTTAAAGGTTTAGCGATGCAAAGTTTGGAATTTAACGGCTTGCGCGTAGAAATTTTCGCTCCGCACGCACAGCCCCTTGCGCCAGCGCCGATCATCTACCTGCACGCCTTGGAGTTTGGCGCGGCCAGTGTGGGCGAAATTTACAAGCTCGTCTCGCGACAAAGCGGCGCGGATTTCGTGCTTACGGCGATCTATCTAAGCGAGGCGCAGTGGGGCGATAAGCTTAGCCTGTGGGCGGCAAAGTCGCCGTTTAAGGGGATGCGCGATTTCGCAGGCGGCGGCGCGGCGCACTTGGAAAAATTTACTGACGAGCTGATCCCGCGTATCGAGCGGCACATATTTAGCGCGTATGTGGCGTTTGTGAGTGATAAATTTCAAAAAATCGCCTGCGTCTCGGCGTCGTTTTGGTTCGGCGGCTTTGATGCCTTCGTCGCCGCGTACTCGCCGCAAAGGGGGCTGGCGCACGTCTACGCATCCTTGAGCGAGGCCGAGATGAACCCGAAAAATCCGCGCGGAGCAATCTGCAGCGAGACTGCGCTAAATTTTATCGCAAAATGCTGCAGTGCGGGCGCGAAAGCGGAGTTTGAGCAAAACCCGGGCGGGCATATGCAAGATGAGATCGTAAGAATTTCAAAGGCGCTTTTAAGCCTTATAAATTCCTAAAATTCGTGGAAATTTTAAAATTTCACGGCATGACAAAACAGGGGCGGCGAGAGATTGAAATAAACGAGCCGAAAAGCGGCTCGAAGCATAAATTTAAAGCGAGCTGTAGCTGAAATTTCTCGCGCAACGGTTTTTTGTGCGATGAAATGAAATTTAAAACAAACCTGTGCTAAAAATTTATAGCGCAAGCGATGCGACAAGAATGGTGTATCGCGATGCAGCGCGAATAGGACAACACGTAATTGGTATTTTATCGGCTTTGATAAGTGCGATATCGTTTGAGCGTAAATCATATGTGCGGTGCCGATGCAGCATTGGCGGCGCAGTACAATGTAAATTTCAGGCGAGCTGCCGCTAAATTTTTGCAGGTTGCACTAATGGTTTAAAATTTAAAGCGAGCCGTCGTTGTAAAATTTAAAGCAAATTGTGTCGCGGCTAGGATTTAGCGTGCCTGCAAGCTAAATTTAAACAGCAGCGCGCCGCGTATGATCTCGCCGTTTCATTTAGCGTAACTGCTAGCTAAATTAAACTGCTGAAATTTCAAAATTTGCGCTGTGCCAAAGAGTGCTTTGATACTACTATACGTGCCACTCGGTTTAAATTTTAAATTTAACTTCGAGTGAATGTACTCGGCCAATATCTGCCGAATTTGCGGCGGCGAAATATGCGGAATTTTGCGAATTGCCGTTTGCGGAATTCGTCCTGTGAAATTTCGCGGAGCATGCTTCATTATTAGCTCTCTACCGCGCTTCTAGCGGCATACGCTCTGCTTTCCGCAACTACGCCGAGCCGCCTCGCCGCTCCATTTTTTGCGCGCGCTACGTCGTGTTCACCGCACATACGCGGCGTGTGCCGCTCCGCAAAAAAAGCCACAAACACGCTAAATTCTAACCGCACGTCTGAATTTTGGCGTCGTAAATATTGGATAAATTTACGCGCCCTGCCCTGCTTATGTCCGTATTTCTACGCGCCAAACGGTGAGAATATGTCCTTGTCGCAAACGAAACGAGCGATTAAATGATAGGCTCGACAAACAGGCACCGCAAAGTATTCACAATAGCGGCAAAAATTCCCGCTAAAATTTCATACGAAGCCGCTGTAAAATTTACCTGCGTTTGATGCCGTAGCCGTCACGATCCACGCATATAAAGCCCGTAGTAGCGCCTCCGTCGCGCGCCATCACCACGCTGTCTGCGGCAAATCTATCATCGCAGCAGATCTCGTAGTCTTTTTTCACCGTCTCGCTCGCTGGGTCACCAAAAATCTCGTAAAATTCCGATACAAATCCGTCTTTGTAATAAATAGCGGTTTTTGCCCTCGCCCTCCCAGATGCTTACACCCACGGCATTTGCGCTTTTTACTTTGGCTTTGAGTTCATTAAAAGTCCCAAAATCCCAGCCTAAAATTTTTAAAACAGCGCGTTCATTCGTCCTTTCGTCTATACTATAAAAACTCGCACTTTGGTTTTTGTCTTTATTCACGGCTCTCATACTTGAGACCTCGTCGCCGTCAAAACGGACGTCAAAAGAAACTCCTTCGGGCTTTATCTCGCGTGCAAAATCGCGCAGGGCCAAAATTTGAACGCGGTTCCGTTCGTAATTTTCCGCCAAATCCGGCTCCGAAAAGAATAGTTTGTAGATTAAAAACTCCGCAGTTAGCACAAGTGCGGCGCTCATAATGAGTTTAAATAACCTAAAAATTTCCGAGAAAAAATATTTTATAAAATTCACGCCCGCTTCCTAAATTTCACCGAATTTTATCGTCTAAGCGAAGGGCAGAATTTTTTTGTAGTTGCTCCACAGCTCGCTCTCCTCGCCGAAATACGCGAGCAGCCCGCGCGCGTTGCGATCGAAAGGGTTGGGCTCTTTATGCAGCGCGATACGCTGCGACAGGCGCAGATCGTAGGTGTTGTATATCGCAGAATACGGCACCGGAAAGTCCGAAGCATAAAGCAGGCGCGAGTGCACGTCCGTTTGGCTCGCCAGATGCGGCAGAGCCTTAGCGCGCACCGGCGTCATCAGAGCAGAAACGTCGGCGTAGAGGTTTTTATGCGTGCGCAGAAGAGCCAGAAGCGCGAAATAATCGTGTCCGAAATTTCGCGGGCGGCGCGATAGCGCACGAAAAATATGCGAATATTCGTAGTTAATCGCCATGTGCGCGCACACCGTCGTGACGCCCAGCTCAAGCGGCGCATAGATCATCTCTAGCGCTTCGTAGCGGCGCGTGCTCGGCACCGAGCTTTCGTTGCCGACGTGGATCACCAGCGGCAAGCCGAGCTTGGCGAGCTTTTCAAAATACGGCACGTAGCGAGGCAGCCTCGTATCCAGATCCCAATAGTTTTGTAAAAATTTCGCCCCCTTAAATCCGAGCTCGAAACAGCGATCGATCTCATCTAGCGCGTCCGCTCGCTTCGGATTGATGCTAAAAAACGGCACGATGAGATCAGGGTTCTTTTGATAAATTTCAAACACGCTGTCGTTGTCCGCGCAGACGGTCTTATCGCGATGGATTAGCTCGCCCGCGTCGCTAAATTTAGCATCCACGCCGAAAAGCACCGCCTTTTTAACGTATTTTGAAGCTCTAAGCCCGCCTAGCAGAGCATCCACATAGGCCTCATAGGGCTCTTTGATCGCGCGCGATACCTCTATGCCGAAGCGCCTGCCAAAAAGGCGCAGCGCGAGCCTGTCGTAAGGGCGATCGAAGCGCACCTCCTTGCTTAACAGATGGACGTGAAAATCAAGCGTTTGCATCGGGGATCCTTGGGAAAATTTTGCCGAGTTTATATCAAATTGCGGTAAATAGTTAGAATTTTAAATTCGGGTTAAATTTACGCACAGCGCCCCGCCGCGCCTTTAAATTTTAAAATTTAAACCTCTCTGAAAGAGCCGCTAATTGATATTTAATGCCGTTTTAAAGCTACGGCGATATACTTACGATTTGAAAAGCTATTTCAATTAAGGAGCGAAGATGGAGTTTGAAATTTTAGAAAATTCCGCCGATTTTAAGCCTAGCGATCTGGATGAGATAATGGTATCGATCGGCTGGGATACGGAGCAAAACGCAGCCTCCGTGCCGCCACACGAGACATACAAGGTATGGCGCACCTATGATTATGTGGCGATTGCCAAAACGCAAGGCAAGACCGTGGGGGTGCTGGAGGCGTTTTGCGACCGCGATAACTTCGCTACGAGCTATCTTTATTGCGTGATAGTTCATAAAGATTATCAAAGGCGCGGTATCGGCACGGCGCTCGTGAATGCCTTTAATAAACGCTTTGCGCACACCACCACCTTTGTCGTAACCCCTCTGCACAAGGCCGAAGGCGCCGGAGAATTCCTGCAAAAGTGCGGTTTTAAGGACGCGTCGGAGCACTTTACGATCCACATGAGGAAGCGAAATTCGATTTAGCGAGCATAAATTTTAAAATTTTATGAGCTTTGGCTCTAAAACGGTTGAAATTTTAAATTTAGCTATGAGCTGCTATAATCGCTAAAATTTAAGGAGCCAAAATGATCACTATGCAGATCCAAAGCGGCGTCGATCGCGATACTCTCGAAACTTTTAAGAATCTTTTTTTAAAAATCGATCCCTCCGCGCAGATCACTCTAAGCGGCGAGAAAAATTTAGAAACGATTTTATCGGAGTTTAGATCAGGCGAAAGTTACGACGAGATAAAAAACGGAATGGATGCGGACTTAAAATCATACGCGAACGGCGATCTAAGCGGCTTTGAGGAGCTAGGCAAGGGCTGGAAAAATTGAAAATAATCCAGTCTAAAAGATTTCGCGCGCAGCTTAGCAAGATAGTAGAATTTATCGCAGAGCGCTCAGGGGATGCGGCGGAAAATTTTAAAAACGAGCTTTTTGCGCGAGCAGGCAAGCTTGGCTTTATGCCGTATAAATTTCGTAGATCAAAAAGCTTTGACGATGATAGAATTAGAGATTTTATATTCAAGGGTTTCGTAATCCCGTATCTAATAGACGAACCTAACGATACGATCGTTATCCTAGCGATATTTAAGCAAAATCTATTGAGATAACTTAACGCTTATTTAAAAACATCCGCGTTTAAAATTCCGCGCTCCGTTTATCAAAACCATTCATTCGCCGCCGCAGCGCCAAAGAAATCAACCGCTCATCCACGCTAAATCACCGTATATTCGCGCACGGCGCCGTAAATTCCAATTCTACGCATGCCGCGCGGCGCGCTAAAGAAACTCCGCTCGCCCCCTGCGCAAAAGCAAACCTAAAAGAATTTTCGGCTACAATTTCCTCCAAATAAAGGCAAAATATGAAAGAAATCTCGCTGTTAAGGCTCTCGCTCGCAATCTACGTCGATATGTTTTTGCGCCTAGTAACCACGTTTATCAACACCTACATGATCTCGCGCGTGGACGTCTCGCTAGTAGGCGCGCTGGGGGCGGGCAACGAGATATTTTTGCTCTTCGTCACCGTTTTCGGCTTCCTCGCCGTGGGCTGCTCGGTTCTCGTAGCACAGGCGCTCGGGGCAAAAAACAAAGTCCTAGCGATGCGCGCGATCCACACGAGCATCGCATTCAACGCACTCGTGGGGCTTTGTAGCGGCGTTTTCGTCTTTAGCTGCGCGGCGTTTTTACTCCGCGCGCTGCAGGTGCCCGCCGAGCTTTTGAGCGAAAGCGCGATCTATCTTAAGGTCATCAGCATCGTCTTTGCGATAGACGCCGTCGCGATCGTGCTTAGCGCTATCGTGCGCGTCTACGGATACGCAAATTTCATCATCGCAGTCTCTGTAGCGATGAATTTAGTAACGCTCGCGGGCAACTACGTCGTGCTATTTAGGCCGTTTGGACTGCCGTACTACGGGCTTGAGGGTATCGGCGTGAGCACGATCGCAGGGCGCATGATCGGCGTATTTTTATTCTTTCTCATCATAACAAAGGTGTTAAAGATAAAATTTTACCTCACGATGTTTTTAAAGATCAAGCTCGCCACGCTGCGTAAAATTCTATCCGTAGGGCTTCCGAGCGCTGGCGAAAACATGCTGTGGATCGTGCAGTATCTAGTCGCCTTCGCCTTCGTCGCGAGCATGGGCGAGGCAAGCCTTACCGTGCAGACGATCTATTTTCAAATTTCATCATTCATCTTCTTCGGCGGAAGCGCGATCAGCATGGCAAACGAAGTGATCGTAGGCCGCCTCGTAGGCGCCGCCAAGCCGCAGGAGGCGTACCGACACACTTTTACCGCGTTGCGCTTCGGGCTCGGGGCGACGGCGCTTTTTGTCGCGATCGTGTTTTTGGCGCGCGAGCAGATCATGGAAATGTTGAGCCTAAGCGAGGCGCACAAGCAGGTTATGCGGCCGCTTTTTTACCTCACGCTGGGGCTTGAGTTCGGACGGACGCTTAATATCGTCTTCGTAAACGCCCTGCGTGCAAGCGGCGACGCGAGGTTTCCCTTTGCGATGGGCGTGATCTTTATGTGGGGCGTCTCGATCCCGGTGGGCTGGCTTTTGGGCATTCATTTAGGGTATGGAATTTTGGGCGTTTGGATCGGGTTTTTCTGCGACGAGTGGCTGCGCGGCAGCGCGAATACGGCGCGATGGATAAGTAAAAAATGGCAGAGCAAAAAGTTAGTCTAAATTTGCTAGGCTTGCCGATAAGTCTGCGTTTTAAGCGGATGAAATACGCGCGTATCCGCATTAGCAAGGACTGCGAGATCAGCGTCAGCGTGCCGCGCTCCTACACCGCAGCGCAAGCAAAAGACTTCATCCTGAAGCACGAAAGCTGGATACGCCAAACGCTGGCGCGACTGCGAAGCAAACTTTTAGCAAGCGACGAGGTTAGAATTTTAGGCAAAATTTATAAGCTGAAATTTAGCCGCGAGGCTGAGCTCGGTACAAACTGCGGCGCAGATGGAAGTTTAGGCGATAGCGGTGTGCGGGACTGCGTGGATGACGGCGCGGGCGGCGTACATTCGGCTCATTTGCAAAGCGGCGCAGGCATAGGCGGTAGCGGCGTCAATGGCGGCGATGTGAGCGGCAGCGCAAACAATGCCATGAACGGCATGAATGACAGTGCGGACGGCGGTACGGGAAGTGAAATTTTAAAATTTCACTCGGGCGAACACACTTCGCAAAGTGGTGCAGCGAGCGAGAATTTGAAATTTGACCTACCTGGCGATGCGGCGCAAGGGCTAGCGCAACAGAGCGTAGTGCGACAAAACGACGGGTTTATAAATACCGTAGCGCAAAATGTTTTCGAGCAATCCCGCGGCGAAATTTTAAAATTTCACTCAAGTGGGCGCGCTACACAAAGCGGCGATGCAGGTAAATTTAACTCCGCCGCAAGCGATCAAATTTTAAAATTTGACCCTGCCGCAAGGGATGAAATTTCAAAATTTAAACCCGCTGCGAGCGGAGAAATTTCAAAATCCGCGAGCGAAAACGCACTGCAAAATGCAGCACAAAGCGCGCAAGCGGAGCGCGATAAGCCTGATTTTACGATCAAAAATTTTATCCAAAGCTCTAAATTTAAAGATAAAATTTTCGTATCGAAAGGCGCGATCTTTTGCGAGAGCGAGGGCGAGTTTGCGGCGTTTAAAAAGGCCTTTGCGCTTGAGCTTTATCTGCGCTATATCGAGAAATTTTCTCCGCAGATAGGTCGCAAGATCGCGCGGGTGCGGGTGCGCAAAATGCAGACGCGCTGGGGCAGCTGCAACCACGCTAAGGGCTATCTCAACTTCTCGCTAAGCCTGATAGAGCGGGATCGGCGCTTCGTCGAATACGTCGTGCTGCACGAGCTCGCGCACCTCATCCATGCAAACCACGGAGCGGATTTTTACGCGCTCATCGCGCAGATCATGCCCGATTTTAGGGCACGTATCAAGCTAGGCAAGGGCTAATTTGCGAACGGGGCGCCCGTTTAAATTTCACG
>CAUUQJ010000006.1:0-13607 GCA_963547085.1 uncultured Campylobacter sp.
CTTCGGCACTATGCGTGCCAAGATCGACCGCTTCGTAACCTAAAGCGGCGAGCGCTTCTTTGACTTGTTCTTTGGCACGAAAGCCCGCGTGATCGCTCGCTATGAAAATTTTATTTATTTGCATTGCCGCTCCTTATTTTTGCTCATAGATTAGACTCTCGTCGTTTTGCAAGGTATCGACGAAACGCCCGATTCGCTCCCAGCGGATCTTGCGATCGGCATCGATACTAAAATATGTAAACCACGGCTTACCGACGATCAGACGATAAGGTACCGGACCCCAGAAGCGGCTATCGGCGGAATTATTTCGATTATCGCCTATCATAAAATACTCATCCTGCGGCACTTTGATGTAAAAGGCATTGAAGCTTATCCCCGCAGCTTCGAAGCTGTGAGGAATTTCGCTTAGACTAATGGGCTTCATAGAAAATTCACCCTTCTCAAGTGCCATTTTGACATTTGTTAGCATCGAGTTCCTAGTATTAGGGTCGTAGTGAATGCCCTTAAATTTATACGGCTCTTTGACATATTTTTCGCCGCCCAAAATCACAATGTCGCGAGCATCATAGTTCGCGGCAATGAACTCGTCGCCTTCATGCGGACGAAGGTAGAAATTATTCAGATCAAATATCACCTCGTCACCGCCTACGGCAAAATTTCGCTTTACAAAGTGCATTTTTTCATTAATCGGATAGCGAAAAACCACGATATCACCGCGCTTCGGACCATCGCCGCGGATGATATGCCCGTCGCCGTCGTTATCAGGAGCCACCTGCCACTCCACAAAGGGAATATGCGGGGTCGGGATGCCGTAGCTAAATTTTTTAACGAATAAAAAATCGCCCTCTAAAAGCGTAGTGCGCATCGATCCGCTGGGGATCACGAAGGCTTGCGCCACAAAAAGAATGACGAATAAAACGACGATGACCGTCCCCGTCCAACTCGATAAAAAGTGATAAATTTTGCTTAGTATTTTCATTTAGACTCTTTGCCTTAAGCGATTTTTCGCCGATTTTATCGTATTGCTCAAAAGCATCGCAATCGTCATCGGCCCCACGCCTCCGGGCACGGGCGTGATGAACGAGCATTTTGGCGCTACCGCATCAAAATCGACGTCACCCTTTAGCTTGCCGTCGCCGCCGCGATTAATCCCCACATCGATCACCACCGCGCCTTGTTTTATCATATCGGCGCCCACAAAATGCGCCTTGCCGACCGCAGCAACCAAAATGTCGGCGTCTGCGCAAAGCTGCTTTAAGTCTTTCGTCTTGCTATGAGCGATAGTGACGGTGGCATCGGCATTTAGAAGCAAGCTCGCCATCGGCTTTCCGACGATATTACTGCGACCCAGCACGATGGCATTTTTGCCCGCGATCTGCACGCCGTATTCCTCAAGCAAACGCATCACGCCAAGCGGAGTGCAAGGCACAAAACCATCTGCAAGCCCGCTAGTAAGCTTACCTACGTTTATCGCGCTAAATCCATCCACGTCCTTTTGCGGGCTTATTTTTTCTAAAATTTTATTCGTATCAATGTGCTTTGGAAGCGGCAGCTGCACCAAGATGCCGTCGATGCTTTCGTCTTCGTTTAAATTTTCTATCAGTTCTAAAAGTGCCGCCTCGCTCACGTCGGAGCTTAAGCGGTGCGCTACGGATCGGATCCCACAGGCGGCGCAGGCTTTTTCCTTGCTCGCGACATAGGTCTTGCTAGCCGCGTCCTCACCTACCAAAATCACTGCCAGCGCGGGTTCTACGCCCTTTGCGGCAAGATCCGAAGCGGCCGATTTGATCTCCTCTTTTACCTTCGCGCTTATGCTTCTGCCGTCGATTAAAGTCATTTAAAGCCTTTTTGAAAAATAGGGAATGTTACCCTAAAATTTATAAAATTTAGATTTATTCAGCGGGATTTTATGGGAATTTGAAAGAATTTTAAAAAGAATTTCGTCCTGAATTTATGCCTGCTCAAATAAGCCTAAATTTTATCGTCATTATAGACTGATGGACGCCTTGGCACCGCTACATTCAGGCCTAGACGCTGCTAAGACCCCTATTGCGAGCCTGAGAGCTTTTATCCACGGATGAGCAGGAACTGCAATGTTGTTGTTGACCGTCGTTACCCGCATCGTGGCTCGCTGCGCAGAACCCGTTTTATGCGTAATAGTAGCCTGTATAATGGTAGCCGGGCACCTTATTTTGCTCTGGCTTTGGGACATCTTGCGGTCCGCTCCTAGAGCAGCCGCATAGAAACAGCGCCGCACACAGAAACAAAACGATCTTTTTCACCATAGATCCTTTTCAAAATTTTTATGATTTCATCTTTGAGTGATTGCAAAATTTCATAAAATTTTTCAAAGCACTCATAAAAATTTTATCCCCTTTGAAATTTAAAATTTTGGCGAATTCTAACGACACAAATTTCGTCAAAATTTAGACTTCGCGCAGCTTATAATCTCGCGAAAAAATCAAAATTCTGGCGATACAAATCGTATTTAGTGCGACATTTACGCGATGCGCGCCGTGCAAGATCGCGTAGCCTCCGTCCGCGCGCCGAAATGCCGCGCCAAATACACTGCTAAATACAGCCGCGCCGCTTTGGAATTTTAAAATTTCGCCGAATTTTAAAGCGCCGCGTTTAAATTTACTCGTTGCGCAGTGTTTGCAGCACGTCGATCTGCGTGGCTTTTTTGGCCGGATACCATGACGATAGCGCCACGATAAGCACCGCGCCGATTAAAATCATCGCCAAATCGCCTAGCGAGAGCTCCATCGGCAGCTTCGAGCTTCCGTAAACATCGGCCGGTAGATTTACGATGTCGAAGCTTCCGAGCAGCCACACTCCGAATAAGCCCAAAATGAGCCCGAATATGATGCCGCCGCCGCCGATAGTGGCTCCGAGTGCAAAAAAGGTCCTTTTGACCTCCTTTTTACTGGCACCCAGGCTAAGTAAAAGCGCGATCTCTTGGCGGCGGTTCATCACTGTCATCAGAAGCGAGCTTACGATATTTAGGCTCGCGACCAGGATTATCAGCATCAGCACGATGAAAAGCGCGCGTTTTTCAAGCGCAAGGGCGCTGAAAAAATTGCCGTTTTGCTGCCACCAGCCCACGGCGCTAGCACCGCCGGGGAGGCTTTTTTTGATGCGCTCCAGATCCTTAAACGGATCGTTTGAAAAAACATGCACGCCGTCGAATGTCCCCTCGTCGTAGCCTAAAATTTTGGCTAGATCGCTCGCGTCCGCGTAGGAATACGCCTTGTCGTAGGCGATCAACCCGGAGCTGAAATCCGCGCGCACATCAAAGCGCTTCATCTTGGGGATCAGCGCAAAGCCGCCCGGATCGCTTTTTGTAAAGATCATCGTGATCTTACTACCATCATCCAGCATAAATTCGTCCTTGATCCCGCGCCCTATCATGATGCCGTAGTCCGTTAGATTGGCGTCTTTGGCGCCTGCTGCGACGACGGAGTTGATGCGCTTTTCATCGTTTAAATTTACGCCGAAAATCAGCCCGCCCTCGAGCTTCTCGCCGCTTTTGGCGATGACTTGCGAGCTGATGTAGGGGCTAAAGATCAGATCGGGGAAATCCGCCCGCAGCCCCTCCACGTCGTCTTTTGAAATACCGCCGCGAAAATGGCTGTGGATCGTGATCGGGTAATTCATCGTAAAGAGCTTGCGCTCGAATTCTTTATCAAAGCCGTTCATTATCGCCATCGCGACGATCAGCACCGTAAGCCCCACGCCGACGCCTAAGAACGCAAGCAGCGCCGAAAGCGTAATGAAGGGCTGAGAGCGGTCGAATCTGAGATATTTGAATAATAAATACTTTACCAAAAAGCCACCCTTGTAAAATTTCACATAAAATTTAGCGTTAAATTCTATGTGAAATTTTAAATATTTTGGAATTTTAAAATTCCAAAAACAGGTTTTGCGCCTTGGAATACTAAGTTTGAACTAAATAGAATTTTACCTAGGCGCGAACTATAATTTTAAACACTCTTAAAATGTTTCAAATCCCAACGGGACAAAATTGAAGTTAAATTTAAAGATAGTGGAAGATGAGCTTTAACTCCCAACGGGATAGAATTCTACTCTATTGCTTCTTGCACTTTGCTTGATTGCCAGCCGGTTTCAAACCGCAGCGAGTTTTAAAAATTTAAAATCGCGCTGCAATCTCTTATACGCAGTGAAATTCGCCCACAGGAGATATCGGATACGACAAATCAAACAGACCTCTTTACCAAAACTTCGAAATTTTAAACCCAAATTCTAAATTTTAAAATTTCAAATACGCGCAGTGTCCTAGCCGCGCACTAAATTTAAGTATCACGCGCTGATTGGCTTGCGTTTTGCCGCACGGCACACCGAAACGGCGCTGCGAAAACAAGTAGCCAAAGGCACTCCCAAATGCGCTTTGAAATTTTAAAATTTCAAAACTAAAATTCCGCCCCATCGCGCAGCTTTGCGCACCGTTCGTGCCGCCTCGCGAACAAGCTCTTTTAAAATTTCTGTCCACGCCGCCTCGCTATCAAACTCCCCTTTAAAATTTTATGACGCCTTCGCCCTCGACCGATCCACTAAATACAAAAGCAAGATTGAAAAGCGCCAATTGCGCAATGCTCACAATCAAGATCACTGATCGCACGATACTTACGACCGAGCACCGCGCCTACCTCGCAAAGCCGCCTTTTTTCGGACCGCCCTTGCCGTGGCAGTCTTTGTATTTTTTGCCGCTGCCGCAAGGGCAAGGATCGTTTCGCTTAGGCTTTTTGTCGCCAAACTCTTCTGCGCCCTTTAGCTGCGCCTCATTCGTGCTTGCAGCGGCGAGTTCTTTGGCGTTTGAGCTCTCCATACGCTCCTGCATCGCACGCTGCTCGGCTTCTATCTCCTCCCTAGATTTAAACTGGATCGAATGCAGCAAGCGGATGCTATCGGATTTGAGGCGCATTACAAGCTCCATAAAGAGATTGTAGCTCTCCTTTTTATACTCCGTAAGCGGGTCTTTGTGGTTGTAGCCGCGAAGTCCGATGCCCGCCTTTAGGATATCCATCTGATACAGATGCTCCCGCCAGTCGCGATCGACGATCTGCAGATAAAGCATCTTTTCGATACTTTTGCGCTGCTGCGGATCGATCGGCGCCATCTTGTTTTCATACGAAACCGCTAGCGCGCCGATGATCTTTTCTTTCAGCTCTTTGAAATCATCGACCTTATCAAGCTCGCTGTTTTCGAGCACCTCCCCTGTTTCTTGAGCGATTTTAGCGACGATCGGGAATTTATCGACATCTTTGATATTTACGCCGTCGAAAATTTCAAGCTCCTCAAGCACGCTAGAGATGTACTCCTCGCGGTTTTGAATGATTTTATCTTTCAGATCGTAGTCGGGGTCCAAAAGCTCGTTGCGATATTTATAGATCGTTTTGCGCTGCTCGTTTGCGACGTCGTCGTATTCTAGGATATTTTTACGCGCTTCAAAGTGCAAGCTCTCGACCTTTTTCTGTGCATTTTCTACGGCGCGCGAAACCATGCCTGATTCGATATGTTCGCCGTCTTTTAAACCCAAGCGATCCATGATATTTTTGATCTTGTCGCTGCCGAAAATTCTAAGCAGATTATCCTCCAAGCTTAAGAAAAATCTACTCTCGCCCGGATCACCTTGGCGCCCGCTTCGTCCGCGTAGCTGGTTATCAATGCGGCGGCTTTCATGGCGCTCGGTACCTAAAATATATAGCCCGCCCAAAGCGCGCACTTCGTCGTCTATGCGGATATCCACGCCGCGTCCCGCCATATTCGTAGCGATCGTTACGGCGCCCTTTACGCCCGCGTCTTTGATGATCTGCGCTTCACGCTCGTGATTTTTGGCGTTTAGCACGGAGTGCGCGATGTTTTCTTTAACCAAAAGCTCGTGCAGCTTCTCGCTCTTTTCAATCGATGCCGTACCCACTAGTACGGGCTGACCTTTGGAATTTAGCCGCTTGATCTCATTTATAACGGCATCAAATTTCTCGCGCTCGGTCTTGTAGATAAGATCGTTTTGATCCTTTCTGATAACCGGCACGTTTGTAGGGATCGAGACCACTTCGAGTTTGTAAATTTGAGAAAATTCCGTCGCTTCCGTCTGTGCCGTACCCGTCATACCGGCGAGTTTTTCGTAAAGACGGAAGTAGTTTTGAAAGGTAATGTCGGCAAGGGTTTGGCTCTCCTCCTGGATCTGCACGCCCTCTTTAGCTTCAAGAGCCTGGTGCAAGCCTTCGCTGAATCTGCGCCCTTCGCTAAGACGACCCGTAAATTCATCCACGATTATGACCTGCCCGTCGCGCACGACGTAGTGCACATCCTTTTCAAATAGATAATTCGCCTTAAGTGCTTGATCAAGGTAGTGGCTAAGCACGGCATTTTCAAGGCTATAGAGGTTATCCACGCCAAAAAGCTTCTCGGCTTTTGAAATTCCTGCCTCCGTAATCAAAACGGCGCGGTTTTTCTCATCTACGGTAAAATCGCCCGTCGCCTTGCCTTTTGGATCTGCAGGCGCCTCACCGCGGATCATTTGGCGAGCTACTTCGTTTGCCTTAATATAGCCGTCTAGAGTGCGGTTCGTAGGACCTGAGATGATAAGTGGCGTCCTGGCTTCGTCGATTAGGATACTATCAACTTCATCGACGATTACGAAATGATGCCCACGCTGCACCTTTTCATCCGCGCTAAATTTCATATTATCGCGCAGATAGTCAAAGCCAAACTCGTTGTTTGTGCCATAAGTGATGTCGCACGCGTATGCAGCCTTGCGCTTGGCGTCATCGTATTCGCCGCCTACGATCACACCGGTACTGAGCCCTAAAAATTCATATAGTTCGCCCATTTGCGCGGCATCGCGCTTAGCTAGGTAGTCGTTTACGGTCACGACGTGAACGCCCTTGCCCTCCATCGCATTTAACACTACTGCTAAGGTCGCTACGAGGGTCTTTCCTTCGCCCGTTTTCATCTCGGCAATCGCGCCGTCGTTTAGCACCAAACCGCCTATCAGCTGAACGTCGAAGTGGCGCATATTTAGCACTCTTTTGCCCGCCTCTCGCACGATAGCAAACACTTCATTAAGCACGTCATCCGTGCTCTTTTCGCCCGCGCGAACTTGTGCTCTTAACGCTTCAAATTCCGCCTTAAGTGTCGCATCGTCCATCGCCGCATAGTTTTCTTCAAGCGCACTGATCTGTGCTGCACGCTTGGCGTATTGTTTGACGATCCTATCGTTTTTAGTACCGAAAATCCCGTGGATGACCTTTTTAAACATCTCAAACCTTAGTTTTAAAATTTTAACCGCGCATATTAACATATTTTTAGTTTCTATTTAATTAAATCCTAGAAAAACGGCTATAATACGCGCAAATTTTCAAATAATAAAGGCAAAATTTATGAAAAAAACTCTTATTTCTTTAGCGGCAAGCTGCATTTTTGCATTCGCAAGCGGGATAGAATTTAACACTCTGAGCGCAAATTTTTCGCAAACCGTGCAGAGCGACGATGCAAAAATCAGCTACGGCGGCGATTTTAGCGCCACGAAAGAGCACGCCGTGTGGCATTACAAGACCCCTACGATAAAAAATATATTCTTTAGCTTCACAAAGGTCGTCGTAATCGAGCCCGAACTTGAGCAAGCTATCATCACGAATATCAAAGAAACCCCGAATTTAACGGCGATCCTAGCGAACGCAAAACCCAATAAAAACGGCGTTTATGAGGCGAGCTTCGACGACGTGAAATATCTCATCGAGCTAAAGGGTGATCTGCCGAGTAAGATCAGCTATACCGATAAAATGGACAATAAGGTCGTCATAAATCTAAGCAACGTCCGCAAAAACGCGCCGGTGAATGAGGCGATCTTTAAGCCCGCAATCCCGAAAAACTACGACATCATCACGCAGTAGGCGCGCGTGAGACTACTTTTCGTCTGTCACGGCAACATCTGCCGCTCGCCGATGGCACAGTCCGTGATGCAAAATTTTATTAATCAAAGCGAGCTTAAAGCGCGTGTGAGCGTAGATTCTGCGGCGACACACACCGACGAGATCGGCTCGCCGCCCTACTACGAAACGCAGCGCGTGCTAAAAGAGCAAAAGGTGCCGCTCGTAGCGCATCGCGCCGTGCAGGTCACGCCCGCAGACTACGAGCGCTACGATCTAATTCTTTGTATGGATGATGAAAATATGCGCTCGCTGGGGCGAATTTTTCGCGGCAAGGATATGGCTAAGGTAAAATTTCTTTTAGAATTTGAAGAGGTAAATTTTACAAGCTACACCGCGCAAAATTTTAAAGGCGCGGCAAAACGAACCGCCTTAAATTTAAAAGACGCCGGTTCAAATTTAACCGGCTCCGAACGCCTACAAATTGCCGATCCCTACTACACGCGCGATTTTGAGCGCTGCTACGCAGATATCAAGCGCGGCTGCGAGGGGCTCTTGCGATACATTAAAAATTCAGACGGAATTTGCTAAAATCCGCGACTAAATTTTAGCGTCTTTAAAGAGGCGCGGCTTAAAGCGATAATTCAAGGAAAAATATGTTTAGGCTTTTGATTGTTCCATATCTGATAATTGAGGCATTTACGACCTATTATTTCGTAAGCGCAAACGGCTTTGCGGCGTATGCAGTGGAGATCGTCATAAGCGCGATTTTAGGCGGTTACGTCGTGGCAAATCGCTCGTGGATGGGCTTTTTTAATCTAATGAAAATCTCGCCGAAAGAAATTTTAAGCGGCGTGGGCTTCGTCGTAGGCGGCGTTTTTCTCATTGCACCGGGCATTTTCGGCGATATTTTGGGCGTTTGCATAATTACCGCGTCATTTTACTGCGTCACCAGCGACGTGCCTAAATTTAACGCTAGTAGCGAAAATTCCGAAAAAAAAGAGCGAAAATTTTGGCGACGCAGCCGCGCAAGCGACGATGTAATCGACGTAGAGGTGATCGAAGAGAACGAAATCGAAATTCGAAAAAGCATAGGAGAGGAAAAATGAAAAATTTGATCATCGCTACGCGCGGCAGCGTGCTTGCGCTGTGGCAGAGCAAACATATCGCATCGCTGCTTGAAGCTAGCGGCATCCAAGCGCAGCTAAAAAGCATGAAAACCAAAGGCGATAAAATTTTAGACACGCCGCTTGCAAAGATCGGCGGCAAGGGGCTTTTTACGAAGGAGCTTGAGGAAAGCATGCTTCGCGGCGAAGCACATATCGCCGTGCATAGCCTAAAAGACGTGCCCGTGGAGTTTCCGCAGGGGCTCGTACTGGCTGCGATCTGCGCGCGCGAGGATGTGCGCGATGCGATGATTAGCGAAAAATACTCTAAATTCGGCGAGCTACCGCACGGCGCAAAAGTCGGCACCACGAGCCTTCGCCGCAAGATGCAGCTGCTTAGCATGCGGCCTGATTTAGAGGTTATATCCTTGCGCGGCAACGTCCAAACTCGCTTGCGAAAACTCAAAGACGGAGAATTCGACGCGATCATCTTAGCGATGGCGGGCATCAACCGATTAAATTTACGCGCCGAGGTAAAGCACGTAGCGCCCTTTGAAATCTCGCAGATGATCCCTGCGATGGGGCAAGGAGCGCTCGGCATCGAGGCGGTGGACGAGCCGCAAATCCTGCGCGCGATAGAATTTCTAAAAGACGAACGCGCGATTATCGAAACGACCGTGGAGCGGGATTTCGTTAGGGTTTTGGAGGGCGGCTGCCAGGTGCCGATCGGCATCAACGCGCGCCTTGAGGGCGAAAATATCCACATCAGCGCGATCGTGGGCCTACCCGACGGCAGCGAGAGCATCCACCAAAGCATCGTCGCGCAAAAATCGCAATACCAAAGCGTAGGCGCAGAGCTCGCGCGCGGCTTTATCGAAAAAGGCGCAAAGCAGCTTCTCGCGCGCGCTGAAGAGATGGCGAGCCTATAAGAAGCCCTAATGCAAAAAGAGCAAATGCCGCTTTTTATAATCAAAGATTATTGGATCAGGATTTATATCGATCTGGGCGTTACTTCGTCCATCGTCATGCTTGTTTTTGAACTCGTCACTAGGGGTATTCACTGGCATTACTGGGTTGGGGTTTGGATTTTAACCTTAATAAGTCTTTTAGGGATAAATAAAAACAAATTTTTAAGCTTCTATCCCGGCAGAATAGAATATAACAAATCCTCCGCAAACTATCAAGAAACGATAGTTACAAAAAAATCTATCGACATAGCGCGTATTGATAAGGTAGCGATTTATAAATTCGTAGATTTTGCGGTAGAAGAATTTAGCTATGATAAAAATATTGGCACCTTTAAAAAGCTTATTTTAATGGCTTTTTCGTGGATATTGTATTTGATGGATTTGATATGCTTTGCCGTTTTGCGGCTAAGGGGTAGGATAAAAAGTATAAATTTATATGTCTTGATATTTTTAGACAGCGAAAATGGGGTATTCGTCAGTATCCCACTTGCGATGTTAAGCGATTTTGAACGAAAAAATTTAGAAAAATATTTAAAAGATGAACTCGATCTAAACCTGGAGGATATCGAGGTTAGAGATAGGCTTTTGAATATAAATTTTATGTAACGCCGCTAGCTTACGTGAAGAATTTTACATCAATATGAAATTTCTAAGATTTATGTGACAAGATGCTAGACAGATCTAAAAGCAGCGAAGTAGCGTATAAATTCTGTGAAATTTATACGGTAATAATGCAAAAATTTAATGCTGCTCATCGGCGGGATCACCGATAACTCCGTGGGCTTTTTGCGGGTGCAAGACGAGGCGAACCTGCCGCAAATGAGTCCTAGCGAGTTTATAATGATAGAAAAAATTGCGCCGAATTGGTATCTTTTTAAAACCACATAAAAAGCCGCGCCGCAAGCGGGTTTAAGGCTTCGCGGCAATCTAAATTTAAAAGCGTTACCCGCAGCTTAACCACACCACCGATCAAAAATCGCGCGAATTTTAAATTTAAACAGACGATCTGCGAATTCCGTCTGCCGCGACTTTTTGAAGAATTCTAAAATTTTTTGAAGTCTAAATTTAAACAAAGCGCCGCCAAAGCGCGTCGCGATAAATTTAAACATGGCGCGAAAGAGACTTAAACATAGCGCTCACAAGCAATACGCTTAAAAACGCCGGCCCGGCCCAGGCTTAAACGGCGCAAAGTCCACTCCCGTCGCGTCCAAAACCGCCCGCGAATAAAAATAGAGGCTGTAAAATAGCTCATCGTCGTAAAAATGCTCCTCCCAGAGCTCCTCGTCATTCTCATCGCTCTGCGGCCACAGATATTTTTCCGCAAGCATATCCGAAAAGTTCGCCAGCGGCGCTGCGTGCGAGATCTTATCGGCATCATCGCAAATCTCAATCATAAACGCAAAAAATCCACCGAGCCGAGCCGCGATAAAGCCTGCCGCATCATTTTCACAGTTTTCGTTTTCGTCGTTTCTACCCGCCGCATCGTTTTGCTTTTTGCCCGCTACAGCGCGCGCCCGTATAAATATGCGCGCCAAAAACAGCAACGCAAAAGGAGTTGCGTGCCAAAGCGTACTTTGATGCTCTATCTCGTTAAAAATCTTACTAAGTGCGTCCTGAAGGGCCTTGGCGTCAAATTTCTCCCGCTCGCTCGCATCCGAGCTCTTATCCGCCTCACTCGTTTTAAATTTACTCGCCTGGCTCGCTTTAAATTTTATCGCCGCGCTATCCGCACTCTTAAATTCCGCCTCGCCGCACTTCGCCGCGTCCGTTTTAAGCTCCGTCTCTCCGCCCGCTTTAAATTTCGCCGCTTCGTTATCTGCCTTTTTAAATTTCGACTCACTCTTTTGCGCTAAATTTACGGAATTTTGCGCCGCGCCGCATCTTGCCGCATCCGTAGAATTTTGCCCGCAACCGGGCTCGCTTTTTAAATTTTGCCCTGCTCCGGGCTCGGTTGTTAAATTTAACACTCTGTCTAAATTTTGCTCGCCGCCCAAGCCGCGCGCCGCATCACAAGCTTCGATTGCCCGCGCGAGTTTCTCAAAAATTTCAGCAAACTCGCTCGCCCTGCCGTAAGCGGTCGTGAGCCTACTCCACGGCACGTCCTGCGCTTTTAAATTTGCGATATATTTCAAATTTTGCTCATTCATCCGCGCTCCTTGCGAATATTTTTAAATTTAAGCCTCGCGAGCCGCTAAAATCTATGCTCTCGGTTCAAATTTAGTCTCTTTCGCACGCAAATTTAAACCTAACCCAGGCGCAAAATTCTACCTCGTAAGCTCCCTACTCTGCTCGATTAGATCCTCGATCTGCTCGCGCGGCACCGCATCAAGGCAGACGCTGATCCAGTGCTTTTTATTCATATGATAGGCTGCAAAAATTCCTTTTTCGTCACGCAAGATCGCCGCCAAATCAGGCTTTATCTTTAAATTTATCACATCGCTTGAGCCAGGAAGCGCACGACCGAGCTTTTCGTTTGCAAGCCCGCGCATCAAAAGTGCAAACCACTTGCGCTTCCCTCCTGCGTGACGAAAAACCGCAAAATTGGGATATTCAACCCACAGATATTCGCCATCCGCGCCGTAGCGCTGCTTCACTAGTTTTAGGACACTGCCGAAGTTCATTCTCGTTCCTTGATATCGATCTTTTCTTTGCGCAATCGCGCCAGCCACTCATCCAGCGTCTTTTCAAAGCCGATCCCCTTGCTTTCGTAAAATTTCGCCGCCTCGCTCATATAGGCCTGCTCGACCCAGCCGCCGAAGTCGTGCGGGTATTTGTAGTCTGCGATCTGCTTGTCGGAGTTGATAAGATAGCGCGGCGTAGGCAGCGGAGCGGCGGAGCGGACGAACTTCAAAGCGGCGTTGATGCCCAAATACGCGGCGTTTGATTTGGGGCTGTGCGCCAGATAGATCGCGCATTGTCCTAAGATAATGCGAGCTTCGGGGTAGCCGATCTTGCTGACGACAGTTAGCGTGCTGGCGGCGATATTTAGGGCGTTTGGATTGGCATTGCCGATGTCCTCGCTAGCTAGGATCACCATCCTGCGCGCGATAAAATCCGCGCTCTCGCCCGCATCTATCAGCCTCGCGACGTAATACAGCGCGGCGTCGGCGTCGCTGCCGCGCAGGCTTTTTATCATCGCGCTAGCAAGCTCATAATGCAGATCGTCGCTGCTAACGCCCGCAGCCACGGCATTTGCGCGAAGCGTGCGAAGCGTATCTAGCGTAATGGCGCTGTCTGCTAAAAGCGCAAATTCCAGCAGATTTAGCATACTCCTCGCATCGCCGCTGCTGGAGTTTAGCAGGTATTTTCGCGCCTCCTCGTCCATCTCAAAGCCGATCTCGCCCTGCACCCGCGCCAAAAGCGCCTCTAAATCCTCGTATCTAAGCGGCTCGAACTCAAAGATCATCGAGCGCGAGCGGATGCCGCTACTTAGCACGAACTGCGGATTTTCCGTCGTCGCGCCGATGATGATTGCGGCGTAGTTCTCCATCGGGATGAGCAGCACCTCCTGCTGCGTCTTGCTGAGGCGGTGGATCTCGTCGATGAAAATGAGCGGCTTGATGAGCGAGCCGGCGTGCGAGGATAGAATTTTGCGAATATCCTCGACCTTCAGGCTCGTGGCGTCAAGCTCGTAAAAATCG
>CAUUQJ010000007.1:0-13125 GCA_963547085.1 uncultured Campylobacter sp.
TAGGCGTATAAAATTCTACCCAGGCGGATCATGTTCGAGCCGCATTTGATCGCGAGCTCAAAATCATCGCTCATCCCCATCGAGCAGATCCGCGCGCCGTGCGGCACGAGCGCATCGAAGATCTCGCGGCTCACCTCGAAGCTTCGCGCGATCTGCGCGGGTTCGCTCACGTGCGCGCCGATGCTCATCACGCCGATTAAATTTAGATTTTTGCACTCCTGCTTGATGCGCAAAAACTCCTCCACCGCGCGGTTTTTATCGAGCCCCGTTTTGGAGCTTTCGCCCGCGGCGTTGATCTCCAGCAGCGTATCTAGCGGATAATTCAGCCGCTTATTTACAGCAAGCGCGAGCTCGCAACTGTTGCAGCTCTGCCACAGCGTGGGGCGTAGAGCGATGAGTTGATTGATTTTGTTGCTTTGTAGCGTGCCTATGAAGTGCCACTTTAGCGGCAGTTCGCGCAGTAGCTCGCTTTTGCGCTTCAGCTCCTGCACTCTGTTTTCGCCAAACGCGATCTGTCCTTGCGAATACAGCTCGCGCACCTCATCCGTGCCTACGTTTTTGCTCACCGCGACTAGCTGCACTTCGCCCGCGCCTGCTTTTGCAGCCTCAATGCGCTTTAAAATTTCATCCAGCCTCATTTGTAAAATCCCAAAATTCTAGCGAAATCATTCAGCACCGTAAATATCATCAAAAGCGCCAAAATCCCCATGCCTACGTAGCTGGCGCCCACGAATACCCGTTTTGGCACCGGGCGGCGGAAGATAAGCTCAAAGAGATTAAACGCGATGTGCCCGCCGTCGAGTGCTGGGATCGGAAAGAGATTGATAAGCCCTAAATTTACCGATATGAGCGCCACGAGCGCGAGCAAGACCGCCGCGCCGTAATCGACCGCCTTTGAGGTGATATCCGTAATAGCGACGATGCCGCCCATCTCCTTGGGCGAAACGACGCCGCTAGCGAGCTTTTCTAGACCTATCAAGATGAGCTTTGATGCCTCCACCGTCTGATCCCATGCGAAGCTAAGCGAGCGAGCACCTTTGTGATATAGCGTCACGGTCGCGTTGTAATCGGGCGAAATGCCGATGAGCGGCACTCTGATACTCTCGCGCCAGATGGTTTTTTTCTCGCCGAGCTTTGGCGTGAGCGTCAGGCTCAGCCGCTCGCCGCCGCGCATGATTTCTAGGCTTAGAGGTGCTACTGTTACCTGCTTTGAGATGTCGTCCCACTCGCGGATCTGCTTGCCGTCGATCGATAAAATTTCATCGTTTAGCATTAGCCCTGCGCTTGCCGCGGCGGAATTTGGCGAGATTTTGCCGACCTTCGGCGCTAGCTTTTCGACGCCGATGTAGCCCAGCGCGATGTAGATCAAAAACGCAAGCAGCAGGTTAAAAAACGGCCCCGCAAAAAGTATGATTATGCGCGCGATCGGGCCTTTGGAGTTGTAGCTGTCGGGGTCCGTGCTTACTGCGGCAGGATCCAAATCCTCCTGCCCCTTAAGGCTCACGTAGCCCCCCAGAGGGATCGCACTGATGGCGTACTGCGTAGCGCCGATACGCTTAGTAAAGACCTTTTCTCCAAAGCCCACGCTAAAGACATTCACCCCCACACCCAACGCCCGCGCCGCCAAAAAATGCCCCAGCTCGTGGAAAAAGATGAGGAAGCTGATCGCCAGCACCGTGACCATAAAATTTATCGAGTAAAAATAAAATCCGACCGCCAGGATCACCAGCGTTAAAATTATGCTTTTCAAACTTCAGACCTTTGTAAAAAATGGGCTAAGCTTACTATTATTTTGCAAATTTTAAGCTTAGATCGCCGTTTAAAGCCCTAGTTCGTTTTTTAGACTTGGTTAGTTTTTTGAGCTTAGCCCGCCGCCGTTTCGGGCTATAAATTTAGCTAAATTAAGGGCGCGCGGCGGATGGAGGACGCGAGGAATTTAAAATTTAAAAGCGAAATTTTACCGTGAGGTTTTACGGAGTAGATTATAAAATTTCGCCGCACGAGGCTTTGTGTTTTGAACTGCCGCTATGCTTTGAAATTTCATTATGTCTTAGCAAGTCGTCATACTCTGAAATTTTGTCGCTCTTTGAAATTTAATTATGTTTTAAAACACTGCCGCGCCGCCGTGAAATTTTGCGCGGCGGTTTAAACGAAATTCTGCGCCGTGAAATTTTGCGCGGTAATTTTATCTTTCAAATTTTATAGGCTTAGCACGCCGCCGTGCGCATACAGACTAAGCATCTATGGAATTTTGTCTAGCAAAATTTGAACGTGAAATTTTAAAATTCCGCGCTACTGATATAGGTGAAATTTTACGCTGGAATTCTATCGCTAAAATCCACTTTAAGCGCGGGTTCTAGCGTCTTGCGATGAGGTTTTGTAGCTTCACAATCCATTGTTTTAGTTTGATAAAAAATTCTGATTCTTCAAATGAATGTGAGATCAAGCTTAGTTTAAATTTTTCATCTATTAAATTTGGACTAAAGCCCTTTAATCCGCTTTCGCAAGTGGATCTAAACATTTTGCGTATTAGTCGTTTTATTTTGCCTTGCGTCGGCGCCTCACTGCGATCGCCTAAAATTTCTATTTTCTTTATTTTGTAGCTAATTTCATTTACTCCATCTACGGTTTTGTTGGAAATTTGCTTTAGCACTATATTTGCGTGGTATTCATAATAACCGTGATTGTAATGGGTAAGCGTAAAAAGATCATTGTTACCGTCCGAGCCCACTTTTATAAGAAAAATCTCGTTTAACTCCTTTGAGATACACCACAGACCATCTATCTCATCTCGGCTTAAGCTAGCTAGACCGTGTTGATCTCTAAATGGATTTATGATTTGCTCTAGGTTATCCTCAAAGCGGTATCCATCAATCAAAAATCTACCTACATAATCAATGTTGTAATCTAGGGCGTCTATTAGCAAAACATTTTCATTTTCGGCGTTAAGGGCGTCTTGTAAAATTTTAAAAATATCGCTTTGACTGAACTTGCCGCTGTTTTTCGGTTCTAGCGCATAGAGTTTATGGATACGTCGCTTCTGTCCATTTATCATCCTAAAATCGCCGAACCAAGCGCCGTAAGTAATGACTGCATCAAACATTTTGCCTTGATAATACAATCTATATGCGTTAAAATCTAAATTGCAATGATCCCAAAAGCCGCTAAAGCTCCCGTAGTTTATGAGCCATGCGCCAAGCTCTCTATCTATGCGCCAGCTTAATTCTATAGAAATTTCAGGATAACATCTAAAAGGCAATCGCTTTTTAGAAATTTTGTTTCTAATATCTTTTTCTACCTTATTGAGCTTATACTTTCTTGCATTTTCTTCGCCGATTTTTTCTTCAAATACGAAAGCCATATCTAGTCTAAATTTAGCCTTTTTTCGTAGCCTTAGCATACGCCGCGACGTATTCAAAGCCCGAATATAGCGTCAGCGCAACCGCGATCCAGAGTAGGGCGTTTGCATAGGGCCACTGCATCGTTAGCCAGCCGATAGCGATCATCTGAAAGACCGTCTTTACCTTGCCCGCCATCGACGCGGCGACTTCTACGCCGTCGCCCGCCATCGCCACGCGAAGCCCAGTGATGAAAAACTCGCGGATTAGGATCAGATAGATCGCCCACGGACTGGCGCGCCCGATAAACATAAGCCCCAAAAAGCCGGCAAGCGTCAGCATCTTATCGGCGAGCGGATCGATGATGGCGCCTAGTTTGGTCTTCTGGTTCCAAGAGCGCGCGATGTATCCGTCGAAAAAGTCCGTGACGGAGGCGATGACGAAGACTAGCGCGGCGAAATAATCGATCCAGCTTAAGTGCACCGAGCCCACCATGCCGTCGTTCGCATGGCCTGCTAGTAAGATCAGCCAGAAAAACAGCGGCGCCAGCGCAACGCGAAAGCTCGCCAAAATATTGGGTAAATTTAGCATTATTTAAAGGTCGTTCCGCCGTCGACGATGAAGGTGTGTCCCGTCACCCAGCTAGCCTTGCTCGAGCATAGAAATAAACATGCTCCCGCCAAATCCTCCGGCTGCCCCATGCGTCCTAGCGGGCTAAGCTCGGCGGTCTTGTCGCGCACCTCTTCGTAGTTTGTAAAGGCTCTAAGCGCGTCCGTCTCGATCGGGCCGCCGCTTACTACGTTTACGCGGATGTTTTTCTCTCCAAGCTCGGTCGCGGCGTAGCGTGCCATCGCTTCAACTGCGGCTTTTGCCGTGCCGTGACCCGCGTAGTTTTCGATATAGACTAAATTTCCAGTGGAGCTAAGCGAGATGATCGAGCCACCGCCTACCGCTTCCATGCGTTTTGCGGCTTCTTGCGCGCCCACGACAAAGGCATTTACGGTCGCGGTAAAGATATTATTGATGCCGCGCGGCTTTAGCCTCATAAATTTAGTGTATCCGCCCGCGACTGCGCGACCCGAGATGATGGCGTTTGAGATGAAAAAATCTACTCGCGCAAAATCCTCGTCGATCTTGGCAAAGAGCTCCTTGTAAGTCTCGGGCTCTAAGATATTGAGCGCGTAAGCGCGCGCCTTGATGCCGTAAGCCTTCTCAAGATCGGCCGCTTGTGAAGTCGCCAGCTCCTCGTTGGAATTATACGTAAAAGCGATATTCGCCCCCGCAGCTGCGAATTCTAAAACGATCGCCCTGCCTATGCCTCTCGTGCCGCCGCTGATAACTAGCGTTTTTCCTTTAAATTCGTTCGTCAATTAAAATCCTTTGATAGTGTATTGCTTCATTACGTTTTCTATTTTTTTGAGGTTTTCCGCGCTCGGCTCGCAAAGCGGCAAGCGGTACTCCAAACTCGGCGCGAGGCCCGCGATATACATCGCCGCTTTGATCGGGATCGGATTGCTCTCGCAGAATAAAATTTTATTGATCGCGTAGAGATCGTCGTTGATCTGCTTGGCTTTTAAAAACTCATTTTGCAGCGCAAATTTCGTTAGTCTCGCCGTGTAATCGGGCAGTAAATTTGCAGTGACCGAGATCACGCCCTTGCCGCCGTTGCTTAGGATCGGATAGTTGATCGCATCCTCGCCGCTAAGCACGCTAAGGCGCGGCTCGTGCGCGAGCAGATCGACGCATTTATCGATGCTGCCGCTGGCTTCTTTGACGCCGTAGATGTTCTCGCAGTCGTTAAAAAGCTTGATGATCGTATCTGCGGCTATGTCGCAGCCGGTGCGACCGGGCACATTGTAGAGCAGCACTGGCAGATCTACTGAGCTTGCGATCGCCTTGTAGTGCAGATACAGCCCCTTTTGGGTGGGTTTATTGTAGTAGGGCGCTACGGATAAAATTCCGTCCGCACCGTGAGCCTGCGCAAACTGTGCGAGCCCGATCGCTTCGTGAGTTGCGTTGCTGCCCGCGCCCGCTAGCACCTTGACGTCCGTGCCCTTGCACGCATCTACGGCGATCTCGATACAAACGCGGTGCTCGTCGTGCGTCAGCGTCGCGCTCTCGCCCGTGGTACCGACGGGCACGACCGCGCTTATGCCGTTTGCGATCTGTCTTTTGATGAGCTTGGCGTAGGTCTGCTCGTCGAGTTTACCCTCTTTAAAAGGCGTGATCAGCGCCGTCATAGAGCCGATTATGACATTTTTATTCATCGTTTTCCTTTCGTAAGATAATGCTTGTGGAGCTTTTAAGGCTTAGATAGATTTTCATCGCTTTTTTAACTGCGCTTTTATCCAGGCTTTTGATCTCGCGCTCCAGCCTAAATAGCGCGTCCAGATCGCCGCGGACGATGTAGCTGCCGTACATCTGCGCTACCTTGCTAGCGCTGTCGAGGGAGTAGATCAGATCGCTACTTAGGGTGTTTTTGATCTTTAGCATATCGTCGTCGCTTATTTTAGCTTTTTTGGCTTTTTCGATCAGCGCTAAAATTTCACTCCTCAGCGTCTCGCCGCTTACGCCTTGGTTGCAAACGGCAAAGATTATAAATAAATTCTCGTCCTTACCGCTCATATCATAGATATTGATCTGATTGGCGAGCTTTTTCTCATCGACCAGCACGCGCTGTAAAAGCGAGCTCTTGCCGCCGCTAAGATATATATCCATCGCTTTGATCGCCGCGGCGTCAGGGTGGTTAAACGGCGGAATTTTAAAGGCGACCGCAACGATCTGCGCCTCGCTGTTTTTGTAAATAACGCTAAGCTTCTCGCCGTCCTGCGCGGGCTCGGTGCAGTGAAGGCTCGGGATCTCGCCTTTGTTTTTTGCGGGCGCGAAGTGTTTTTTAGCCGCATCAAACGCCGCCTTTTCGCCGATGTCGCCGGTGATCAGCAGCACGGCGTTTTGCGGCTGATAAAATTTAGCGTGAAATTCCTTGATATCTTTGATACTCCAGTTTTCGATGTCCTTGCGAAAGCCTATCGGCGTCCAGTGGTACGGGTGGTACAAAAACGCAGCGTTGTAGAGCCTGAAAAATAGGTATCCGAACGGATCGTTATCGGTGCGCCACAGCCGCTCTTCAAGCACGACCTTGCGCTCGGGCTGAAATTCTTTGTCTTTGAGGCTTAAGTTTTGCATTATGTCGGCGTAAAGATCCAGGCAGACTTCTAAATTTGAGCTCGCGCACTTGATGAAGTAGTGCGTGTAATCAAAGCCCGTGCTTGCGTTATTTACGCCGCCAAAGCCCTTTACGATCGCGTCAAACTCGCCCGCTTTGCGATTTTTCGTAGATTTAAAATTTAGATGCTCCAGCATGTGCGCGATGCCGCTTTTGCCCATCGTCTCGTCGCGCGAGCCGACGTTATAAAACACGTCCACGCTGATGACGCCGCTGCCTTTATTCATCGGGATGTGATAAATTTGAAGCCCGTTTTGCAGCGTGATTTTCTTAAATTTCGGAAACATTAATCTTTTTTCGCCTTTCGTTTTTTGCTTGAGTTTTGCTCTGCGTCTTGGGTGCCGCTCGTCTCTCTGGTTTCTTTAAGTTCTTTAGCCTCTTTTACCTCAGCTTTTTTAGTTTTGGCGCTGCTTTGTTTTGCGTTTTTAGCCTTAGGGCTTTTGCTTTCCGTGCTATTTTTCGGAGCGGCTTTAGTTGCAGTTTTATTTTTCGGCGTGGTTTTAGTTTTGACAGTTTTGCTCGTCGCGCCGCTTCGTTTTGCGCTTTTAGCCTCTAAATTTTCACTTTTTGCATCGCTTTTCGAGAGATTTTTAGCTGCGGCATCTTTCTGTAAGGCGTCTTTTTGCGTAGCGTCCTTCTGTGAGATATTATCCTGCACGGCGTCCTTATGCAAGGCGCCATTCTGTGCGTCATCTTTCTGCGAAGCATCATTCTGCGAGGCGTCCTTTGAAATTTTACCGCGCTTAGAGCTTGCGTCGCCTTTTGAAATTTGACTTTGCTTTTGTTCTGTGCCGCCTTTAGACGCGCCTTTTGAAATTTTATCCGACTTTCGATCCGCGCCGCTTTGCTTTGTGCTTTTAGCCTCTAAATTCTTGCTTTTTGCGCTGCTTCGTTTTGTATTTTTAATCTCGGATTTTTTGTTATTCGCGTTACTTTTAACCTCGGAATTGTCACCCTCCATGTCGCTTTGTTTGGTCGAGCTTCGATCTGTTGCGGTATCTGAGCTTACCGAGGCGTTTAAATTTGCCGAAGCGCTAGAATTTTCGTCTGCTTCGGAGCTTGAGTCTGTTTGAACGCTCGAAATTTCATCTGCTTGAACGGCGGGAATTTTATTAACTTGGGCGCTCGATATTTCGCTTTTGCCGTCGTTTGAAATTCCGTCCGCATCCCTGCTTTCGGGCGCGTTTGAAATTTCGCTCGTCTCCTCGCCTTTGCTCGCACTCGGAATTTTATCCGTTTTAGCATCCGGCTCTTTATTTTCGTAAGTGCGCAAATCCGCGCTGTTGCCGAGATTTTCCACTAGATCATTTCTGATGCCGTATCCTTCGCCCGCGCGATCTTTTAAATTTATCCCGACCGCCTCGCTTATGTTATTGAAGCCGTCTGCGCGCAGAAGCTCTGCGAGCCCCTCGTTGATCGATTTTGCGACTAACGGACCTTTGAAGATAAAGGCGGTAAAAATTTGAACCAGGCTCGCACCCGATTTGATGCGCTCGTAGGCCTCCTGCGCGCTGTCTATGCCGCCGCAGCTGATTAGGATCGTGCGGCCGAAGAGCTCGCGAGCGACCCGTGCGAAAAGTTTTCGCGATTTTTCGGTGATCAGCCTGCCGCTTAGGCCGCCGAAGTCCCTGGCGTTTGGACTTAGCGAATAATCAACGCTCGTGTTGTTTATGATGATGCCGCTTGCACCGCTTTGCACCGCGCACTCGCACAGTGCGATCGCCTGATCCGCGCTCATATCGGGCGCCAGCTTTAAGACGAGCGGTCTGTTCGTGATCTTTTTCATCGCTCCGATCAGCTCGCTTATGAAGCTGTTTTCTTGCAAAGCGCGCAGATTCGGGGTGTTCGGCGAGCTCACGTTGATGATGAAAAAATCGCATAGGCCGTTAAATTTACGGCCCAAGGCTTCGTAATCGCTTAGCGCGTCCTCGTTCGAGGTGGCTTTGTTTTTGCCGATATTTGCGGCGATCGGGATTTTAAAAGGATAAATTTTTCGCACGCGACGCTCGATAACATCGGCACCTTCATTGTTAAAGCCCATCGCGTTTTGAATACTTTCCTCCGCTACGAGGCGAAAAAGTCGCGGCTTAGGATTGCCGCTTTGAGGACGCGGCGTAAAGGTGCCAAAATCGATGTGTCCGAAGCCAAGAGCGGCTAGCGGCGCGATCATCGTGGCGTTTTTGTCGAATCCGCCCGCGATACCTACTGGATTATCGAAACTTAAATTCCATATATTTTGAGTTAAAATTTCATCTTTATAAACGCCGAATTTTGCCAAAGCCTCAAGCCCGCCCGGAGTCGCATAGAGCGCGCGAAGTCCGAATTCTGCGATCTTATGAGCGGTTTCTGGATCAAATCGAAAAAAGATTTTTTTCAAGGTATCGTAATTCATAATTTTTCCTCAAATTTTGCATAATGGTAGCTAAAATTTAATTAAATATAGATAAGGATTCCGCGCTGAATTGCAATTCGCGGCGGTTAAATTTAATTTTAGAATTACGCGCCGAAATGCTGCGTAGAATTTCTACGGCTCGCCGCGACGATCTGAATTTACGTAGAAGTTCAAAGATGTGCGGCGTAAATTTTATAAATTTAGCCTGCCTTGATATGTGCAGAAACGCGCGGTGTCCGTGGCACGGCTCGCGGTGGCGGGCGTTGCCGCGATTTTATCCTGCGCCGATCTGGACTCAATACTGCTGACACTAAATTTTAAAATTTAAAGCGTCCACTCGCGCCCTTTGAGCTTTAGTGCGCGTCTTTGTCAGCGAAGGCAACGATCATCGTGCCCAGAGGAATGATCGCAACGCCCAAGATAATCGCTAGCGGGTTTAGCAAGGACAGCTTGGCAAGCAGGTAGATCGCCGCCACGAGCGCCGCGTAAGACAAAATTTTAAACGGAGAGAAAAACGCCCCTGCAAAATTGCTCCGAACTTCGCTCTGCTCAAGCTCGCCTCCCCAATCATCGATGCTGCCGCCCGCGCCGTCGAAATCATCCTTTGATCCGCCGCGCGTGCCGCCAATCCCACCCCCAAAATCGCTCATACCGTCGCTCCGCTCGCTGCTATCTACATCGCCGCCACGATTGCCGCTATCTGTGCCATCGCTATGATTGCTACGATCTACGCCGCTGCCCAAGTTGCTGCTCGCTACGCTTTTTAAGTCATCGCAACGCGCGCCTATGTCGCCTTGCGACCTATCGCTAGCTTTGTCGTTTATGCCGCTGTGTAACTCGCCGTAAATCGCGCTGCCATTCATATTAAATTTATCGGCAGCATATCCTAAAGCGGTCGCGTCGCAAGCGGAGGTTTTGTCGTCGCTCTTCGTAGAATTTACGTCACGTTCGCCAGCGGAAGCTCTGCCGTACTCGGCGTCTAAATTTGAGCTGCGAGTAAAATTTATATCAGCGGCGGAGTCTGCGACACGCTCGGCGGCGGTTTCGTCGTGTAGGGCGTAGTTGTCATTGTTTTCGACGCAGCTATCGCCGCTTGTGAAATTTACGGCGCCTTCGGAATTTTGGGCGTTTGAAATTTCGGCGCCTGAATTTACGCCCCTAAAGCTTTCGCTTTTTAAAATTTTGCCGCCGTAAACTTCGCTGTATGAAATTTTATCGTCGCCGCCTGTGCCGCCTCGGTTTTCGCCGCCATTGCTTGCGGAATTTGTATCGTTTGCGGGAATTTCGTCGTTCATAAAACCGGTGGAATTTTTAGAGCTTTGCCGCAAAATTTCATCGTATTTGCCGGCTCTGAGCTCATCTTCTATTTTATTGCGGTAAGCGCGAAACGAAAAATATACCGCGCCGAATGCGCCTAAAAATCCCGCTTCCAAGCTAAGAAGCCACGCAAGCGCCCGCACGCCGAAAGAGCCCGAGCCGAAAAATCCTGCGCCGCAAAGCGCTAGCCCAAGCAGGACAAACGCCGCGTTTAGCGCGCAGTATATGAGCAAAAACTGCCTATTCAATCTCGCTCATCCCATTCATCGTCGTCGTCGAAATTTTTCGGATCCGCCTTGTATTTCGGATCGTCCTCAAGCTCTTTTAGGCTCGAATTTAGCGCCTTACACGCTCGGTAAACGTTTAAAAACGCCGCCGCGATGCCGATAGCGATGCCGAGCCATAATAAAAGCAGCGAGCCCGTGAGGTGCCGCAGCCCAAGCCCGATCGCTACGCCGATGCCGATCGCTACGACGATTGAGATGCCTAGGCTGATGTCGCAGGCGCCCTTTACGATTTTGTTTAAATTTTTCGTTACTCTCATCTAAAATCCGTAAAATTTTAAAATGCAGCCCCTAAAGCGCCGCCATCGCTTCATCCGCGGCGTTTAGCGCAAAGTCGATCTGCGCTTCGTTCATAGTGGCGCAGATAAAGCCCGTCTCAAACTGACTAGGCGCCAAAAATACGCCGCGCTTAATCATCTCGCCGTGAAATTTCGCAAAGCGCGTAGTGTCTGCCTGCAGGGCGCCGTCGTAGTCGCGCACCTCTTCGTCTGCGAAAAAGTAGCCGAACATCGAGCCTACGCAGGCGGTTTGCAGCGCGATGCCGCGGCGCTGCGCTATGGCGCAAAGCCCGTCCGTAAGCCTACGGGCAAGCCCCCCGAGCCTTTCGTAAAGGCCGCTGCTAGCGTAAATTTTACTTAGGCTAGCGATGCCCGCAGCCATTGCGACGGGATTTCCGCTTAGCGTGCCCGCTTGATATACCGCTCCTAGCGGGCTTATCATATCCATGATTTCGCGCTTACCCGCAAACGCCGCTACGCTCATACCGCCTCCGATGACCTTGCCGAAGGTTACCAGATCGCCGCGGACGCCGTAGATACCGTAGCTGCCTAGCTCGCTTGCGCGAAAGCCGCTCATTACCTCATCGATTATCAGCACGATCTTTTTCTCGTCGCACAGCGCGCGAAGCTCGGTTAAAAATTCGGGATCCGCCGGCACCAAGCCCATATTTCCCGCGATCGGCTCGATGATGATCGTGCCGATGTCGTTTTGCGCAAGGACGTCCTTTACGCTTTGTATGTCGTTGTATCTGGCTAGGTAGGTGTTTTTTGCGATATCCTGCGGCACGCCCGCGCTGCTTGCGTTACCGAAGGTGCTCGCGCCGCTGCCCGCTTTGACGAGCAGGCTGTCGCTGTGGCCGTGGTAGCAGCCCTCAAATTTTAAAATTTTATCCCGTCCGCTAAAGGCGCGCGCAAGACGGATCGCGCTCATCGTGGCTTCCGTGCCGCTGCTGGTAAAGCGGATCTTATCTAGGAAATCAAAATTTTTTAGCACGAGCGAGGCAAGCTGCGTCTCAAGCGGGCTGGATGCGCCGAAGCTTAGCCCCTTTTTAGCGGTCTGCACGACGGCGCGCTCAATGTCGACATCGGCGTGACCGAAGATGAGCGGACCCCAGCTCTGCACGAAGTCGAGATATTTTTTGCCCTCGACGTCGTAAATGTACGAGCCCTCGCCGCGATCTACCATAAAAGGCTCGCCGCCTACGTTGCCGAATGCTCGCACCGGCGAATCGACGCCGCCCGGGATAAGTTTTTGTGCTGCTAAAAATTCGTCGTGATTATTCATTTTTTCTCCTTCTTTTTTGGTTGATTTATCGATTTTATATATTTGTAGATGATGATGATCTCGTTTTGCGTCAGGAAGTAGCTTGGCATCACGTCGCGCGAGCTGCTGATCCCGTCGGCGAGCTCCTGAAGCGAGAGATTATTGATCGGCGGCGCGTTTAGGGCGCGCTCGTAGTAGGCGCCCGCGGTGCGGTTAAATTCTTTATATGTCGCGATCAGCGAGCCTTCGCCCTTTTCGCCGTGGCACTTGTCGCAGCCGATGCCGCGCGGGTTTTTATACAGCATCGCGCCGTACTCCTCATCGGTGATAAAGCTCTCGGCTTGCGCGCCGCGAGGTAGAAAAAATATAGTCGCGTTTAAAAACAGCGCCAAAAATATGAAATTTCGCATCTTCTCGTTTCGAATTTTTGGCGCAATAATATAAAAAATGTGCTTAAATTTCATAACGCAGCTATCTTTTCGATCCCCTCGAAATAAAAGACGTTTAGCTCATCCTGCCTGCGGTAGAGGAATTTTAGCCCGTGCGCCTTGGCGATGTTATCAACGATGTAAAGCCCTAGGCCGAAGCTTTGCTTGGCGTTCGTGCCCTTGACGAAGGCCTCTTTGTAGTAGCTAAAGTCCTTCTGCAGCGGCTCGCCTAGCGTTATGAAGTCCATCGTTTGGGCGTCTAAGCGGATTAAAATTTTACCGTCCGCGGCGTATTTGACGGCGTTGTCGATTAAATTTTTCACCGCGACGCAAAAGAGCTTCAAATCGACGTTTAAGCTCAGGCCTAGCGGATTTTGCAGCGTGACGCAGCCAGGCTCGATCATCGCGATGCTAAGAGCTTCTTTTAAAATTTCATCCATTGAAAAAATTCCGCGCTCGACTAGCGCCGTGCCCGCAGTCGCGCGCTCGACTGCCGCAAATTCGTTGATTAGGCTCTCTAGCCGTTCAAAGACGGAGATGAGGCGCTCTTGATTTTTGCCGTGCTCGATCATCTCGACGGCGATGCGACCCTTTGTGA
>CAUUQJ010000008.1:0-12969 GCA_963547085.1 uncultured Campylobacter sp.
GCTGCGGCTTAAAGGCTTTGCTGGCGCCGGCGCGAAAGATAAAATCCCCTACGCGTTAGAAGCCTAGGCGAGCCGCGGCGAAATTTACCGAGCCCGCATAGCTCGGCGTGTCATCGCAGCACCTGATATGTGCGGGTTTTGAATACGTAGCGCCGCACGATTTGTGGCGGGATTTCAAACATACGGCGGCGGCCTGCACTTTGGCGCGCGCCGAGCCGCGGCTGTAAATTTAAGTTGCACTTTAAAATTTTAAAAATTTTAACGAGAGCGTTGCGCGCGGTTCAAAGCGAAAATCAATTATAAATTTAATTCCTACGCTATATTTATTAGCGTATAGGCGGATATAAACATATCGCGGTATAATCCGAGAATTAAATTTTAAGGAGTAGGAAATGGCGTTTGAAAATTCAATAATCACCAAAGAGGATGATGAGAAGTATGGATTGAGTAAAATTTTTTATCAATATAGTCCGTATCATGAAGAACTACCTAGAAATTTTGTTGTTGATAGACAAAAAGATATTTGGTTTCTTTTAATTGAAAGACTACCAAATGAAGGGTATGATTATGGTTATGGGAGCAAAAAGCTATGGAGGCTTTATATTCAAGGAAATAATTTAGATATTCTTTTGGACTACGAATATGATCAAGAAGTGGATGGACGCAAATTTCAAAGGGTGTGGAAAATTATCAAGGTAAATGTTATAAATTCTATTATTCCAGATAATGAAGTTATTAAAATATTGAGAGATATTTTGATTGATTTTAAATTTAGACCAGGCTGGGAGGATAAGGATGATTTTAGTGTAGCATTAATAGATGTAAGAAAGGAAAAATAAAATGGCGTTTGTAGCAGAATATATTTCGAAAGAGGATATTAAGAAATATGGCATTATTGACATAGTAAATAACTCCAGAGCAAATTTTGGTGAACTTCCATTAGGCGATCAACGTATAGAGCAACTTGATTGGGTTGTCGATAGGCAGAGGAATATCTGGTTTATCTTTGTGTGTGATCCGCACTTACCAGATCCGCGAGATGGATTTACGGGTGAGGAGATTTATATTTTATGTTATAAGGGCAATATTATTGAGCTTGATATTAGACGGGTCTATGACGAAACCACAAGTAAAATGCTCGCGGATAATCCGTTTTTTATCAAATATAAGCTGGAAAATATAAATTCTAGTATTGACGGAATTTCGTTAGATGAGCTCTATAAGGTGCTTAATGAAGCTTTGATAGAATATGGAGAAAGTGGTATACACGGTAGAAAGTTCTTGCCAAAAGAACATGAAGTCGTAACTTTTCTGCACGATTAAATATAAAGGATAAAAAATGACGAGTAAACAAGTTGATCAAAATTTAGCAGACATTGCAAGCGGTAAAGATGTGCAAAGGTAGCGGCACCGATGGCAGTGCGAGTACGAGAGAAATTTAACAAAACGTGGCGCGAGCCCGAAACGCGATGTGTAAATTTAAAGCGAAATTTATCCAAAACCTAACCGTGATCGAGCGCGAGATAAAATTTTACTCAAACGCCCAATGTGCGAGAATTCGCTAGCGGGCGCAGACTATTTGTAAATTTTAAAATTTTACTTAAACGCCGAGCGTAGATTTAAATGCGGAATGATTTCAAGCTCTGCGGGCGCCGTGAACTCTTTTTTACGCAGCTTTTCTATCGCTGCGCGCGCGATCATAGCGGCGTTATCGGAGCAAAATTTCATCGGCGCGAAAAGTATCTCGCAGCCCGCCCGTTCGCACAGATCCGTTAGAAGCCCGCGCAGATGCAGGTTCGCACTCGCTCCGCCCACGACGCCGAAGCGCGCAAAGCGGCGCAGCTCAAAGATCCGCTGCAATTTATCCAGTATGTGCGCGCACGCCGCATCCTCAAAGCAGCGCGCCAGATCGCGCATCGCCCGCTCATCTAGCTCGCCCGCCTCTTTTAGCTTCTCTATCTGCACGCGTACGGCATTTTTAAGCCCCGAAAAGCTATACTCTAGCCGCCTGTCGCCCTTTAGCGGCACGGGCAGCTCAAACCGCGGCTCGCCGCCTTTTGCGAGCTCCTCGATGAGCGCGCCGCCCGGATAGCCAAGTCCTAGCATCTTTGCGACCTTATCGAAGCTCTCGCCGAAGCTGTCGTCGCCGGTGGTCGCTAAAATTTCGATACCCCCTGCCGCGCCGATATCCAAAACCATCGTATGCCCGCCGCTAACAAGCAAAACGCCCATCGGGAACCGCGCCTCGCTGCCTAAAAACAGCGAGTAAACGTGGCCTATGAGATGATTTATGCCGATGAGCGGCAGATTTAGCGCGAGCGCGAGCGCTTTTGCCATATTCACGCCGCCGATCAGGCTTACACTGAGACCCGGGGTATTGGTCGCTGCGACGGCGCTAAGCTCGCTAAAATAGGGCTTTGCGCGCTGTAAAATCCGCGGCAGCGCCTCAGTATGCAGCCTCGCGGCAAGCTCGGGCACGACGCCGCCGTATCTGGCGTGATCGGCCTCCTGGCTTATTTTTTCGTAAAATTTTAGCTCGAAACTGCGCTCATCCATCACCGCGACTGAGCTGTCGTCGCAGCTGCTCTCAATAGCAAGTATCACACGAAATCCTTAAAATTTTTTGCTCATTATACTCAAAAATCGGCGCAGATGAAATTTTAAAATTTAAAACGGCGCGCTTTAAATTTTGTCTTTGTCGCGACATACTCACGCTCGCGGAGCTAAATTTTAAAATGCGCCGTTCGGCTCGGTGCGCTAACGGAATTAAATTTAAAACGCGCTGCCGCGCATCTTGCTCCCACACCGCAGTTTATCTGCCGCGGCGGGTAAAATTTTAAATAGATGAAATTTTGGCAGTCGAAATTTAGCGGGCAAATTTAAAAAGGCCTTTGGATTTTAAAGCTCCAAAGGCCGTCGCGATTAAATTTAGCGGTAAATTTAAAGGCTAAATTTCGGGCTCTTGTTCCTGTTTTTTCTCGCCGCTTGGGATCGCGGTGTCGTACCAATCGAGCTTGCGAGTAAAATACATAACGAGCGAAATCACCGCGAATATCATCAGGCTTCCCATTAGAAGCGCGTAGTCTTCGGAATTTAAGATGACGTAGAGGATCGCGTATGAAACGAGCTGAACGCAAGTGATGAAAATGCCCCAGCGCGCGCCTTTAAAAATCGCGCTCGCGTAGAAAAATACTATCGCGCTGACTGCGATCGCCGAGATAGCGTAGCTGATCGCAAAGCCCATATGCTCGGAAAGCGAAAGCACTAGCAGGTAGAAAACGACGTCCTCAAGTCCTATTAATAGGTATTGGATCGGGTGGATGCGCTCGTGAGTATAAACCTCGCACAAAAAGATCGCTAAAAATGGCACCGCTAAGAATAACAGAGCGTAATCCGTGCAGCGTTTAATCAGCGAGTAGTTGTTCACTGGCTCGATGAAGCCGATGCTTACGGCGTCATTTCTATCGTCGTTGCTGCGCCAGTTCGTCATAGCGACGCGATCATCTTGATCTGCAAGCCACGCAGGAGCGATGCCCGCGGCTAAGCCCGTAACTTCCCACGAAGCTTTAAAACCACTAGCGCTTACCTCGCGCGATTTGGCGATAAAGCCGCCGCCAAAGCTAGGCGATGCCCAAGTAGAGCTAATTTCAAAACGGCTATTTTGTGCGATCGGAGCTAGATGAAGTGCCTCGCCGCCTTGAATTTTAAGCGTGCCGCTGATGCTAAAATCAGACGACAGCGCGGAAGCGGGGAGCTTGTAGATTAAACTCCGATCGAAAATTTTAGCCTCGGTGTTGCCGTGATATTGCTTAAGCTCCTTGCCGTTTAGGCTTAAAGCGGGAGAGGCGGTGAAGGATTTTTGATTGCCTACGCCGAGCACTAGCACGGCTTCGTCGAAATTTAGCCGCGCAGGATCGACGCCGAGCTCGGTATAGTTTATCGCCTCAAAGTCCGCCTTAAGTGCAAAGTCGCCGTTATATATCGGAACGCGAAAAATCCCGCGCTTTAGATAGGTGGGGTCGATCTCCGCTGCGAGGGAGTAGTTTTTAGGCACGATGATGAAATTTTTCTCTACGCGCCTTTTTACGAGCTCGTTGTTGCTTTTGTCTATCGCTTCGATTATCTCTGCGTAGGGCACTACGATCGCAAGGCCCTGGATTTGCAGCTTGCCGCCCACCGGCGTGAGGATCGAATCCTGCGCGAGCTGCTTGGTTTCGGAGCGCGAGTAGGTGAGGTTATCAATAAAGCTTAGCGGAATTAACAGCAGCAAAAGCAGCACTAAAACTATGAACGGTTTCGTCCAAAACGCCCCGCGAATGGCGTTTTTAGTAGAATTTAACAAAGGCTCTCCTTTTAAGTAGAATTTAAAACGGAATTTTAACGATGAAGAGTAAACGGACGGCGCTTTAAGCGGGAGGAATTTTATAAATTCTAAACGAGCTTCGCATGTGAAGCGCTGCGGATATCGCTTTGAATTTTGAGGATTTTGCCGTAAGCTAGAATTCCATTTTGAATGAGAATTTTGCTATTTGCAAAAATTTTATGAGAAAATTTCTGTTAGTAGAATTTAAAAGCTTGAAATTCAAAGCCCTTGGAATTTCAAATTTCCAAAGCCCTAGGAATTTTGAAATTCCAAGGGCTTTGAATTTTTAAAATTTCTCTGCTTTAGCGTGCAAAATTTCGTGCGGTCATCTCGCGTAAGCTTTAAAATTTATACGCCACGCTTAGCTTGAAATTTCGTCCCGGCTCCCAGTCGATAGCGTTTGAATCACCGGTGAAATCGGCGCTGCGCTGTGAGTGCGACGCGTAGGCTTTATCAAAGAGATTGTAAACGCCCGCGTTGATCTCAAGCCCTTTAAATCGCCCGCTATCCGGAGCGTAGGTGACGTATAGATCGTGAACCGCGTAGCTAGGCACTTTTGTTTTTTCGTCGCTAGCTGCAGAGACTACGTTTTTGGAGTCGAAAAAGAGCAAGTTGTAGCCCAGCAGTAGATCCGCCGCAGAGATTGCGTACTCGGCATTGAAGGTGTATTTATCGCCGTAGTCGCGGTAGCCGATGATGTTTGAGCTTAGATAGCCCGAGCCGCTGCGCACGCGGTCTTTATATTCTACGTGCTGGTGGGTGTAACCCGCAGCAAGGCTCAAATCATCTAATATCAATCTTGCGTAAAGCTCGATACCGTCGATATCCGCACCGCCTGCATTAGCCCTGCATAAGGTGCCCTGTGCGCCTCCCGGGCAGCCGACGATTCCGCCCGCCGCATTGTTATCTACGATTAAATTTTTATATTCCGTTCTGAAATACTTCGCAGTTAGGCTTACTGAGGAGTTCTCCCCCAGATCGCTTTTGTAGCGACCGCCTATTTCGTAGGCGTTGCCCGTAGTGGCTTTTAAATTTTCGTTAGCCATCCAGCTTAGTGGTCTGCCGCGGCTAGTGCCCGCAGCCATCATGCTCTCCATTACGTCAGGTCCTCTAAATACTCGCGCATAGCTCGCAAACGCTCCAAATCCCGCGCCGATCTCGTAATCAAGCGCCAAGGCGGGGCTTACTTCGTTGAATTTATATTTGTAGCTAGAGATATTAGCGCCTCTACCGTTGTAAGTCTTTAGCTCGTGCCTTTCGTAGCGCACGCCAGGAGTTACCGTAAGCCCGCCGTAGCGCATAGCATCCTCGATATAAAAGCTATAATTATCGACCATTTCGGGGCGTAGATTGCCGGGCTTGACGTAGTTTTCCGAGCGGTAGTAATCAAAGCCGTAACGCAACGTATGAGCCAAATCGCCCGTTTCAAATTTACTCTTAGCGCCGATTTTGCCGCCCTTGGTCTCGACGCCCCATTTTACATTTGTCGAGGTTGATCCGATGCGTTGATGCTTGGTGTAATATCCCGTGATGTCGAGTTCTAGCAGGTCGCTTGGATTATATGTGTATTTGATCGTGTGCGTATCGCGCTCATATTTGCGGTTATCCAGCTGTCCGTTTAGCCATGAGCCGAATTCCGGTCGCAGTGGATAGAGACCTTTATACTGCATATGCTCGGTAGATAGCGAAATTTTATGGAAATCCAAAAAGCTATAGCCCGCTTTTAATAAATAATTTATGTCGTTGCCATCGCCGCCCGTAGGTTTGCCGTTGCCTGATTCGCCGAAGTCGTATCCGTAGTGCTTGAATGCGGCAAGCATATCTAGGCTATCAAACGCCCTGCCGTAGAGCATCGCACTTTGCGAATAGCCCTCGTTATTGCTCGTATAGCCCACTTTGAGCTTCGCGCCGATATCCTGTCCGTCCTCAAGCAGATCAGAAGCGTCCACCGTCTTAAAAGCTACCGAACCGCCCAAGGCGCCCGAGCTGTTCACGACCGAGCGCGCGCCGACATCGATCTCTACGGCTTTGATAAGATCCGGATCGATTAGTAAATCGGCGTTGTGGTGGAAGGTATTGCCGTTTTGTTTCGCGCCGTCAATCGTGATATTTAGACCGCGATCGCTCACGCCACGCATGTAAATTTTTTGATTCATGCCGTTGGTGCCGCCCACATACACGCCCGGAATATCGCGAAATACGTCTTTTACGAGCGTAGCGTTACGGGTGTTGATTTTGACATCATCCACGGTGCTAGGCGTGCTAGAATCGCTAGTAACTTCGATTACGCCTAGGCTTTGCGTATTTGAATCCTTGCTTTTGGACGCGTCTGTAGCGCTTGATTTCTCGTCTGCTTGTGCGCTTAAGCAAAGAACCGCGCACAAAGACAAAGCCAGATGAAATTTTTTCATACGAAACTCCTAAATGATAATAAGATTAAAAAATGGCAAATAATATAAAATTAATCCTTTATTTTATATTAATTATCAAGACGTTTTAAAATCATTAGAATTTTATCTCCGAATGCTTTATTATCATTAAATAAAGCTAAATGATAAAATATAATTTAAATATCGATCATCAAAATTTTAGTAAAAATTAAATCTACTTTTGATAAAATCGCTCATTTTTTTGGCAAGGCGCTTTGCTGAATTTATAAAAATTTTTAAAATTTTTAAGGAGAGCTTATGGGCATTATGGAATTTTTGGCGCATTACGTGGATTACATTATCTTTGCGATCCTCGGATTTATGAGCTTTTTAGTCGTGTGGTTCAGTATCGAAAGGCTGCTTTTTTATTCGAAGGTTAAGGCGAGCGATTACAAAAGTAAGGCGCTTTACGAAGAGGCTCTGACAAAAAATTTAACGACGCTTTATATTGTTTATTCAAATGCCCCGTACATCGGTCTTTTAGGCACAGTCATCGGCATTATGATCACTTTTTTTGATATGAGTACTGCAAGCGGTATCGATACCAAGGCTATCATGCAAGGTCTCTCGCTTGCCCTTAAAGCTACGGCTACCGGTCTAGTCGTCGCCGTACCTACGCTCATCATCTACAATGGCTTTGTCCGTAAAGTTGATGTGCTTCTAAACCGCTACGATGAGGTTAAATAAATGAGCATTCCTAGACGAGACGGGCTAAATATCGTCCCGTTCATCGACATTATGCTGGTGCTGTTAGCGATCGTGCTTAGCGTATCCACATTTATCGCGCAAGGACACATCAAGGTTAATCTACCCTCGTCTTCAAGCTCGCAAAATCCGCAAGAGGATAAAAAAGTTACCATTAAAGTGGATAGCGAATCTAAAATTTACCTAGACGATGTCGCAATAAGCGAGGATGAGCTTGAGAAAAAAATTGCCGCACTCGATAAAAACGATCTTGTCGTATTGAAAAACGATAAAGACTCGAAATTTTCCTCTTTCATTTCTATCATGGATGTCCTAAAAAAGGCGGGCCATGAAAAATTTGCGATTGTGACCGAAAAAGAGCAATGAATAAAGATAGCGCAATAGGCTTCATTGTATCTTTGGTGCTGCATTGCATCATCGCTGTGGGTGTTTTTGCTCTTTTATCGTCGGCACCGAAGCCGCCTAGCATGCCCGATATGATAGCCTTTTCCATCGATAGCATAATGGATGAGGCCAAGCAGGGCGATATCTCCGATGAGCCCAATATCCCGCCTCCTTCTGATCAGTCCGAACCGGAACCCGAGCCAGAGCCCACTCCGCCGGAGCCCGAGCCCGAGCCCGAACCGGAACCAACTCCGCCTGAGCCGGAGCCAATACCGGAGCCAGAGCCGATTCCTGAACCGGAGCCTATACCAGAGCCTGTAGTCGAAAAGCCAAAACCGGTCGAAAAGCCTAAGCCAAAGCCGGTAGAAAAACCAAAACCGGTTGAAAAACCTAAGCCTAAAAAAGAGCATAAAGTTCAAAGCAGCGATAGGAATTTAACGGCAAAGTTTGACCCGACAAAGCCTATTTCGCTGGGTAGCGGCGGGGGCGGCGGCTCCAGCAGCGCAGGCGGCGGTAGCGACGCTATAACAAGCCGCGGCGATCCTAGCAATAGCGATGTCGGCAAGAAAATTTTCGCCATTATTTCTCGCTACGCGCAGTCACACTACCCTAAAAATGCCCAACGTATGCGAAAAACAGGCACCGTAGGCTTGCACTTTACCTATACGGCAAGCGGAGACGTCAAGGGCCTTCGCGTTACGTCTTCCTCGAATGTCGATTCGCTCGATGAGGGGGCGCTTCAAGCGGTCGAGCGCACCAAGGATAGTTTTCCAAAAGTTTCTAAAGATGAGGATTATAACTTTAGCATAAGGTATACGTTAAATTTTAACTAGCCTTAAAGATTCTACTGAAACCCCTGCCGGAGCGGTAAAATTTTAAAATTTTACCGCTCTTGCCGCTTTATCTTAGCTCGCAAAATTCCATCTCGGCGAAGTAAAATTTTAAAATTTACTGCTCTTGCTGCCGCTTCTGCCGCGCTAGTTTTTACAAACGGATTTTGGCGCCTTGAAATTTAAAATTTAAACGGAGAAAATTATGTCTTTTCAAATTTAGCCAAGCAAGCATCTTAAAGCGTTAAAATTTTAAATTTAAGCTGCGAAATTGCTAGGAAATTCCACTGATTTTAATGGAATTTTTACTATAATTTCGTATGAAATTTAAAAGATTAAAGGAAATTTATGATAGACGTTTACGACTTGGCGGTGATCGGCGGCGGTCCTTGCGGCATCGCTTCCGTAGTAGAAGCCAAAAGAAACGGGCTTGCGCACGTGCTTCTGCTTGAAAAAGGCGACAACCACTCTCAAACAATTAGGCAGTTTTACAAAGATAAAAAGCGCGTCGATAAAGAATATAAGGGCTTTGACAGCGAGACGCGTGGCTCTATTTCGTTTGAAACCGGCACGAAAGAGAGCGTGCTAAATTATTTCGACGAGCTCTTAGATAGCGACGAAATCGATACGAATTTCAAAAGTGAAGTCGAAAAGATCGAAAAGCACGCAGATGAGTTTTATATCACGACTAGCTCGGCTGGATACCGCGCGCGCAACGTCATAGTCGCAATTGGCAGGATGGGCAAGCCCAATAAACCCGCTTATAAAATTCCGCCTTCGATCACGCAACGGGTAAATTTCAATCTCGATAAATGCACGATTAATGAAAAAATTCTAGTCGTTGGAGGCGGTAACTCAGCCGCGGAATACGCTATAGCGCTATGCAAGACCAATGTCGTGACGCTTTGCTATCGCAAGGCTAAATTTACCCGCCTAAACGAGACGAACGAAAGCGACGTAATGCGCGAGACCAAATACGGCAACATCATCTTGCGTTTAGGCATCGATATAGAGGCTCTTGAGAATGAAAACGGCAAGGTGCTGGTAAAATTTGATAATGGCACCGAGCTCGTATTTGACCGAGTGATCTACGCGATTGGCGGCACGAGCCCGATCGATTTTCTTAAAAAATGCGGCATCGCTTACGACGAAAACGGCGTGCCGATCGTGGATGAAAATCTTCAAACTGCCACTAGTGGGCTTTACGTCGGCGGAGATCTCATCAGCAGAAGTGGTGGATCGATCGTGGTGGCGATAAATCACGCCCATACTATCATCAAAAATATCCGCAGATGAGGCTTTATCAGCCAAAAAAGGGTTATCGCTACACTAGCGATACGATTTTTTTGTGGAATTTTATAAGAAGCTCAGGCGTGCGTAAAGCTGACGCAGCATCGCAAAATGGCTCTTGGGCGCTGGGCTGTGGCGCGGAATTTAAAGACGCGACAGATGGAGGCTTTAATGCGCAGTTTTGCGCTTCGGATTTCGCAGGCGGCGAAGCGGAATTTTGCGCCGAGGATTGCGCTTTTAGCGAAGAAGAGTTGTATGCCCCTAACCATAGCGCGGAGAATGATCGCGATTTTGGAGGTAAGGGCTGCGCTGAACTTAAGGCGGAATTTAAAATGAAATTTCAAGCGGAATTTCAGGAGAAATTTCAAAGCGAGCGCTATAAAAATTCCTATTTTCAAAGCGACCAAGCCTGGCATGCTTTAAAGCCTGATATCGCAAGCGGTGAAAATTTTAAATTTTGTGACGAGCAAATCGCGCAGTCTTTAGAATCTCAAAAGACGCACGATAAAGATTTCGCGAGCAAATTTGAAGGCACCAAGGTGCGCGAGGATTTTGCTGCGGAGTGCTTGTTTGACGGCGGGTTTGCCGCTTGCAATGAGCGTAGCCTAAAAGGCGCGCTAAATCCGCGAGCGATATACGGCGACGTGCTGGATGTGGGCGCAGGATGTGGAATTTTAGGGCTTTTACTAAAGCGCGATTTTGAGAGCATTAATTTAAGCTTGCTAGAAATTCAAGAGCGAAATTTAGAAATCTTAAGGCTGAATTCTTTGCAAAACGATCTGCCTGCCGAGATTTTGCACGCGGATTTTGCGGAGTTTAAAAGCGAGAAGCGTTTTGACTTTATCGTCTCAAATCCACCCTTTTATCGAGAGCGCATTTCGCTTAGCAAAGAGCCTCATATGGCGCTTAGTAAGAGCGCAGCAAGCCTTAGCCTACGGGATTTCGTGCGATCTGCGAACGCTCATCTCAAGCCCGGTGGTACGCTTATTTTTTGCTACGAGGCAGGCAAGCTAGCTAAAATTTGCGAGCTTTTAGGCGAGTTTAGGCTAAATTTGACGAGGCTTGGTTTTGTCTATCCCGACATTTCAAAGCCCGCTAAGCTCGCACTTTTGCAAGCCCGTAAGAACTCGCACTCGCCCTGTGAGATCATCCTTCCGATCTACGCTAGCGCGCACGGAAGGCGCACCGCACAAGCCCACGCGATCTATAAAAGTGCAGATCTAACGAGCGTGGATTATGAGTGAGTTTGGCTTCAGCTTTGATGCAAGCGCGTGTGAGCGCTGCGGCGGCAAGTGCTGCACCGGAGAGAGCGGCTACATCTGGATAGATGAGAGCGAGATTGCGGCGCTGGCGGTAAAATTTAAAATTTCGCCCGCAAGGCTTAAAGAAATTTATTTACAAAAAATAGGCGCTAAATTTAGCGTAAAAGAAAAGCCCTTTGAAGGCGGCTTAGCGTGCGTGTTTTTTGACGAAGCGCAGCGCAATTGCGGGATTTACGAGCTGCGTCCGAAGCAGTGCCGTAGCTTCCCGTTTTGGGAATATTTTAAAACGCATACTAAAGAATTGGAGGAAGAATGTATCGGGGTAAGGTTTTAAGCGGAATTTTAATCGCGGCGATGATTTTAGCGCCGCAGTATCTAAGTGCGGAGAGTGGGACGAATGCTGCAGCAGCGAAGCAGTCCGTTACGGATAAAAAGGCGTCTGATCGGAATTCCAGCATTGGCACAAAAAACGGTGTAAAAGATGCAATTAAAAAGAGCTTGATAAATCGCGGCGTAAGCGCCAAAAGTATAACCAAAGAAAAGCTAAACCACGCGATGCGAGCGCAAGAGGACGCCGAGTTAAATTTCGATTTGCTTACAGCTTTGGAGCTACTGCATAAAGATCCCGTCGCATCGATGTTTTTATACGAAAAGGCATACAATAAAACGGGCTCATCCGTTTATCTGCTAGAAGCGCTAAAGACTGCTTTTGCGATCAAAGATCGTAAAAATACGGCGCGCTATTTAAAGCTCGGCGAAAAGAGCTTAAGCTCAGACTCCGAGTATCTGCGAGTAAAAATCGGCTACTACTTAGGCATTAAAGATAATCTAAATGCCAATACCGCTGCTCTTAAGCTAGTCACCGTAGATCCGGTTTCGCGAAGTTATGCGATCTTAGCGGCGACATATTATGCGATGGAGAATTTTACTTTAGCCAAAACCTACTTCGAAAAAGCCTATGAGCTAGACAAAACTGACGAAAATCTCATCAGATTATGCGACGTGCTGCTAAATAAACTCGATGATTCGGACGGAGCGATCCGCATCATCGAGACGCACAGGCGCATTTACGGCTGCGCCCAGGGTATGGCGTGCGAACTGCTAGCTGATGTGTATCGCGCGAATAAACGCTATTTAGATGTCGCTAAGATCGATGAAGCGCTGTATGAAGCTAAAGGAGATAATAAATTCTTAGACGATATGATAGCGATTTATTACTACTCAAACGACTTTGATAAAATAATCGAGCTTTTGAAGAAATACGACTACAAGCGCGAGCTTCTAATCGATGCCTACGCGCATAAAAAAGACTATAAAACCGCGATTAAAATGGCGCGCGATGAGTTTATGAAGACCAAAAATTACGACTTTTTGGCGATCGAGGCGATCTACGAATATGAAAGTGCGGGCAAAAATGTGGACGCCAAAACCCTGTCTAGCGTAGTGGCAAAATTTGAAAATATTGCGCCGCAGCTTAAAGACCCCGTGCATCTAAACTACTACGGCTACATCCTAATAGATCACGATTTGGACGTTCGCAAGGGCATCGAGCTCGTCCGCCGCGCCCTACAAAAAGACCCCGACTCGCCGTATTATCTGGACTCGCTTGCTTGGGGATACTACAAGCTTGGCGAGTGCGACAAGGCTAAAAATGAAATGGCTAAGATCAAAGACGCAGAATTTTTTAATTCCCCCGAAGGCAAAGA
>CAUUQJ010000009.1:0-12880 GCA_963547085.1 uncultured Campylobacter sp.
GTAGTACTCTCCACGCTTATCGGTCGCGCCGCCTCTGCCGAAACGGTTATGTTTACTCCAAATTTTGCAGCCATCTTTTCTCCTTTGTTTAAAATTTCGATATCAAATATATGGCGATAAACGCCACATCCTGCATAGCTCCATAAAACACTTCCTGCCTGCCCCACGCATCGCTCGCCTCAAAAGCTCGAAATCGTAACGTCCATTTTGTGCGGTATCCTAGCTCACAAGCAAGCGGAAAACCTACCGCAAGAGCTGCGGCTAGAAGCGGCGCGCCATAAATACCCGCAAAGACTAGCGGCACAAACACCGGCAGCCACCATAAAAGCCCGCGCAAGAATAGGCAAAGCCTGCAATACGCTAGCCAATGCGTTTGTGGATCGAAAAGCATAGCGGCGACGCGCTCGATAAGTCTATTTTCGCGCTCATTTTTGAAGTCGCTATGCGTGATGAGTGCGCCGACCCATACGCCCCAGCCTTTGGCCTCTCCTGCGAGGTAGCCAAGCCCGCAGATGATCGCAAGGTAAAAATTCCCAAAAAAGGCAAATATCAAAAGTGCTACCACCAAAGCGTTGATCTTTGCAAAGTATGCGTATCGCCCGCGTAATCTATTGAGTATCCAAAACATCACGGCTCCTTTGGGCGGCTCTTGACTATGTCCGCGAATTCGTCGCCGAGCAGATACCAAAAAGGCTTTGAGCCGTCCTCGTAGCGAAACTTCGCGAAATTATCGGGGTGAGTTGCAAGGTGTGCGAACACCCGGAGGATATTCATCATATTGGAATGATCCCATTGATCGCACTTGCGCGCCCGCAAGAATATGACCAGCGGACAAGCAAAAATTCCTAAAATAAAGCTCGTCAAAAATAGTATAAAATATCCCATAAAATCCTCCTATACTTCTATCGTATCTGCAAATTTGATAGTCTCAAGCGCCTTTGAGGTTTTTGCCTTCTCGATTGCGGTTTCATAGCCCCATTTCAGCACGTGTAGCTTCTGCCCGGCAATCTGAATGGCGCGCTTAATCTTTTTGAGATCCTCTTGCCCGTTTATCTTTTTCATCGTATTGTCATACATCCTAAAACCCCGCACCTCGAGGCTATCAAATATATCGATCATCGCCTCAATGTTGAGCAGATATTTATAGCCGCCGTTGACGGCTCCAAAGTCTTTGATCTCAACCTTGCAGCTCTCGCCCATTGCGTTCACCCACGAAGCGAGCTCATTGAGTTTGGCTTGTTTCAATTCGCTTATATCGGGCTCCTCTATTTTGATGCTCGGTTCGCGTGTTTTCGGGTTGATATGGGTAGCGCCAATATCAAGAGCCTTTGCCCACTGCTCCTCGTTGATCTCTACGTTAGGGGTAGGGATGCTTTCGTGTATTTCGCTATCGTAGTATCCTAGAATTTTTGAATTTCCGTCATAGTGTACATATTTCATTCTCTCTCCTTTTAATATCCTATTGCGAACCAGAAAGCATCTCTTTTTGGAAAATTCGAAGCATCGCTATCTACCGTTTGGTACTCTATAGTCATACCGGTTTTTGTAATATTTGCTACATACATTACACCGCCTGCTTGAACAAAAGAAGTATCTGCAATGTAAGCAGCGCTAGCATTTAGGCAAGCGTTAGGAAATGATATTGGAAAGGTTAAATCCTTTCTGCCGTCGTAAGCAATGTCTTTTACTCTTCCCCACTGCAGTATTATTCCGTTAGGTAGTTTAGTATACCCGTTCTCTTGTTTTGAGCTTAAAAAGCCTGCAGAAAATACATCGGATACCGCTTTCTCGCTTACTGCCGTGTCGCTCAAATTCCCCGTGATGGAATTTTTGAGTTTTACGATACCGGCCTTTGTTTCGGTGGCATACGGGGATTTGTCCACATTCGTGACCTCGAATACGTTTTTTACCTTGATGAGTATGATTACGCTCATATTGTATGGGCGGTTTTCAGAGGCTACTGGTACCACATTTGAAGCATCGAAAGACACTTTATAAACGGGGTCAGAAGTTCCATCATTATACCCAGACCCCATAACTTCTGACATCTTAAAGGCTCCGTCTGCTCTCCTGATATCGTTGCTCATAACTGCGAGCCAGCCTTGGATATTCCTGATCGCATCATCTTGCGCTATCCCAAGGCTTGCTGCATTGCCTCCAGTACCGCGAATGAATTTGCCGTCGTTGAATTTCGGTAGATTGAAGTGCTCGCCGCTTCCGCCATAGGTATAGCCGATGACGTCGAATAGCTCGATATATTCAGATTTCTGAAGTCTCCGCCCGTCGCACGGAAGAAAGCCCGCCGGGGTAGTCCTATCGCTCGACCAAAGCAGATATGAGCCGATCTTCAGCCCGTCGCTAGCTTCGGTTTTGAGGGCATATTTATCGGCGGCTAGCCCGCCGAGTTTTGCGCTATCTGCCGCGGTTTCAGTTTTGTCTAGCTTCTCTTTGATAAGCTTATTTGCATCGGTAAACTTTTTATCCACCTCGGTTTTTGAGTAGCTATCGTCTACGTCTCGCTTTGTCGCAAGCGCGAGATCCGCGCCGGACTTATTATCCTCGACTTGCTTCTTGAGATAGCTCGTACGGTTCGCAAGCTGCTTGGCTTGCTTATTACTGATGCCGTCTATTCCGCCTACTACGGGGTCGGTTACTTCGAGCTGGTAAATCCCTTCTTCCCAGGTTTTTTCTTCTTTGATATTAGCCATTGTATGCTCCGTAATTAAATTGGTCGTTGTACCTGATTTGCCCGTCGTGCTTGATCTGATTTGTTGAATGCTCGATCAGAGCTAGCACACACCTTGCGGGCGCCGCCGCTTTTGCCGCGGTCGCTATCGCCGCCGCCTTGCTCTTTGAAAGAGGAATGCTGCTGATGACGCTGTATTCGGCCCAGTGCGAATTTGAGCCGTAAAATCTGCTTCTATCGTATTTGATAGAGCCGTCATATTTCTGTCCTAAATTTCCCTCTACTATGATCGCTCCGCTATCGATCGCATTCACTGCCTTTTTGACTGCGTAGAAGGTGCCCGAATAGTAGTGGATTTTAAAGGCCTCCTTGATAAGCAGCCTTGCGCCGGTTTCATTTAGGCCTTCTATATTCACATCCAGGCTATCTGCCAAAATCCCAAGAAGCGAAGCGGGGCAACTATCCGCCAGGATGTTTATCACGCCTATATCAAGACCTGCTAAGCTAAGTCCAAAAAGATCATCCAGCTTCTTGTCAAATTTTGACTTTCCGCTCGGTAAAATACTCATAATACGGCCTTTGCAAAGCTCAGCTCAAATTTGATTTTCACAAAGCTATCCACGTCCGCCTTTATATCGGCAGCGGGCTGCTTAAGATTTACGCGGTACACTCCCTCGCGGTGTAGAATTGAATAAACATAGCTTAAATTTAGATCCTCGCCGAGACTTAGACTAGTCCTGCTTGCCTCGATTTCGCGTTGAATACTAGCCTGCAAAAGCATATCTTTTAGCTCAAGTTCGGCTTTTATTACGGCATTAATGATTTTGGCATTCTCTACGACTACGGTATCGCAAAGCGGTCGCACTCGCTCGCCGCTTAGATAGCTTTGCACGTCCGCTCTCGTCTCCTCGCTCATATCGGTAGTTTTTAGATAGAGTTTTACGATGCCGGGCCCTCCGTTTATCACGCTTACTTCCTCAACCTTAGCATTGGAGCTAAGGGCATGATAGATATAGGCTTTCCTGCTTCCCGCCGTAGAAAATCGCTCCAGCGAAAGCACGGCGCGATCGCGCAGCCTCTCGTCATTCTCCTCATCTGCACCGCCTTCAAAGCGCGATGTTTGGCGCGCTTTAAGCACGAATGAAAAAGGCGTTTGGATGAGCTCGCATTTCAGATCGCTTTGCTTGACGAAAGTCTGCAATACGCTATGGCCCGTACCCTTTAGCTGTCCTGCTGCGATCGTGATGTCGTCTTTGATAGCGGCAAGCTCGCCGGAGCTTGCGCATAAGATAGTGCCTCTTGGGATTAGTACGTCCGAATCGCGCGCCATACTTAGGCTAAATTCCACTTCCGCTATGGGCTTTTCGCCCTTTTTGCGTGCAATTCCGTACATCGCAACGATATTGTCAAGATCAGCCCCCTGCGCAAAAGGTAGCAGCATAGATTTTACGGCGCTATTTATGCGGGCGCACAAAAGAAGCTCTCGATATGCAAGCGTTTCAAGCAAGGCCGAAAAGCGGTCGCTTTCAAGAAGCGAAATTTCATCGTCATTTAGATGCTTTTTAAAAAGCTCTTTTGTGGCGTTTGCGATTTCGTCGTAGCTAAGCTGTTCGATTACATTGGGATATGGCAAATTTTTTAAAAAGCTCATATTTCTACTCCGACCTCTTTGCCGTTAGTAAGCAAAATTTTAAAGTTTAGCTTATGATCTTTGAGGCTTATCAATTTTACTTCGTCGATCTGCACTCTCTTCTCCCATCTTTGCACCGCTTCGATGACGAAGTAGCTAAGATCGGCTCTAAACTCATCATTGACCCGTCTATCGATGAGCTCGAAGAGACGGCTGCCATATTCGGGCAGCATCACGCGCGAGCCAATAGGGGTGCTGAGGATATCTCTGATACTATCTTCTACGCTTACTAGGTATTTCATCTTAATCCCTCGCTACTCCGCCGTTGGTATGGCTAGAAAGTGAGCCTCTGCCGTCGCTTATATCTCCGCTTGTTTTGAGGCTTCCCGTAATAGTTACGTTTCCGTTGATCTCAAAGCTTCCGCTTCCCCCGTCGCTTCCTGCGGTCGAGATTGATCCTTGAATGATCGTATTTCCCAAAAGCTTGATATTGCCGCTTTGTACGGTAGTATCATCCGCTTTTACGTTTACGCTTTTTGCACTCAAATTTGCGCTTTCGCAGGTAATATTGATCTGCTTCGGACTTGAAATTTCAAGGCTGGAGCTAGCCGTATCATACGAAAAGCTTACTCCGTCCTCAAAGCTTGCGTGGATCTTCGTATCGGTCGGGCTCGCCCGATGGGCGGTCTGATAGATACCGCGCAGGATTACGCCCGCATTGAGCTCGCCGCGCACCGGCAGCACCAATACCTGCTCGCCCACGCGGATCGGCGCAAAGCCCGTGGCGAAAGAATTGGCAAAAGGCTGGAATACGGGCAAGAAGTCGGTGACCATATCGCCGATCGCAACCCTTGCGCGATCCCCGCTTACTTCGCTGATGATGCCGATCTCGTTTAGGTTATTGCTCATATTGTTCGTCCTCATCGTCGAATGTAGACTTTTTGCCAAATTTATCGTTTATAATCTTCTCAACCAGCTTTTTAATCCAATCCCCGCCCTGCCATGCAAAAAAACCGCCCACGGCTAGCCCAAATCGCGAACTGCCAGTAAAATAAAGCGTGATCTCCGCTCCTAAATAGCAAAAAAGTATCGCACCGATAAACCCGCTTAAAAAGGCAAGTAGATATCCGCCTATTGTAGCTCGCGGTTTGCTTAGCGTCTTTACCGCGCTTACGAGGCAGGCTACGGCAATGATAATAAACCAATATGTTCTATTTAGCAGGGTTTGTAGATCGTCCATCACTCTTCTTTCGTGCAGTCTTTGGCTATCTCTTCGCATTTTAAAAAATACCTCACAAGCTCTTTATGCGCTTCGAAGCTGCTGTCCGCCGCAGGTTTGAGCGGCATTTTCAGATTGCAGCGCACGGGCACATAGACTTGCTTTATTTGCGGCTCCTTTGCGCTGCAGCCGAGTAAAAGTACGCTAAAAAGCGCTATCAAGAAGTTTTTTATATGCATTTAATTGTGCCTCACAACTTTTATCTTTGACATAAATTTTAGAAACGCTTTGGATCTTATCCTCGTTGCGGCGGCTTTCGTTCACCTCAAGGGATTTGATCGCGGCGTTTTGCAGGCTTAGATTTAGCTCGCATTGCTGCAGCTTCGTCTTTAGTCCTGCATTTTCGGTGCTTAGCTGCGAAATATCGCTTTTAAGGCTTAATATTTCGGCTCCGCATAATGCCGCTATTACCGCAAAAACTACAAGCATAAATTTAACGTTTAATAAGCCCATTTAACACCTTCTTTGCACGATTTGGAGTCTGCTGCGCCCAAAGGCTGCGAAGCCCGTTTGCGATAGCCTTTTCATATTCGCCCGTTCTTATGTAGTGAAGCGTGGTAACGAATTTTTTAACCTTGCTAACGTCCATCTGATAACACATCTCTATCACTACGTCCTGCACGTTTTGCGGTTTGTCTTGAAGCCAGGCAAAGGCTTCAAATACCCTAGGCTTTAACTTTTTTAATTTCAGCTTTAAAATTTGATCCGCCGCCTCGCGGCTCATCGGCTCTACTCTTCCGCCGTTTAGCGCTAGTTCGTCCTTGCTAAGAGCTGCGACCAAAAAGCCGTAGCCGATAGTCTTATAGCCTCTGCTATCTTCATAAATTTCACCGCAAAAGCCTTCGTTTTCTTTGATGTTTGCGATTAGGCTCATTCTTCGCTCCTTTGCTCGTCTGAAACTTTTGCGGCAATATTACGCCGTTGCTCTCTCAAAATCTATTATCGTTTTTTATCAGAATTCGCTGATAGATTTTGAACGATGAAAAGCCCATAATTGCGCAAAAATTTTTAAGGACAACCATGCTTAAAGAGTTTGAAACTGATCTGATCACCACCATAAAAGAGGTGTGCAAAAATACGCGCACCTATCTAGGTGAATTCGAAGACAAAAACGAAATGGAGCTTTTAATAAAGGGTGGCGAATGCTTTGCATTTATAGAATTCATGGGCGATAACTACGTGGATACGGTCAGGAAAAACGCTACTTATAATATTCATATATTAGCGGCTACAAGCTCAAAAACCTCACTTTACCGTCAAAATAACAAATTCGCAGCGCTTGATATGTGCGAAAGTATAGACGAAAAATTAAGATCGAGTGTTTTAAACAACGAATTTCAAATTTTATTAAAAGGCGTAAAAGTGCGACTTAACGCGATTACCGATTATGGATACGTTTATGTGCTTACGCGCGAGATCCAAACCGACTTTTTGAAAAAGGATGAATTCTTATGCTCATAACGAAAGACCTGATTAGTCTAAAAGATGATAAAGAGGAAGTTTTAAGCGAAATTTGCTTGGCCGTGATCGGCATTTGGCAGGGGCACGCCGGCGGAACATTTAGTATAGACGCCGCGGATATCGAAAAGATGAAGCTTAATTTCGACAAGCGAAAACTCGATCTGGTTATTGACTACGAACACCAAACCCTAAGCGGGGAAATTGCTCCTGCTGCAGGTTGGATAAAAGAGCTTTTCATCAAAGACAATGCGCTTTACGGTCGCGTTAGCTGGACGACAAGAGCAAAGGAATTCATCAAAAATGGTGAATATAAATATCTCAGCCCGGTCTATGATTTTATGGGAATAGACGAAAAAACTGGAGCGTGGCAGGGTTGTACATTGCACTCTGCAGCACTAACAAACAAGCCGTTTTTAGACGAACTTGGGGAAATAGTAGCAAATAAAAATTTTAATGTAAAGGAGAATGGTATGGATAAAAATCCAAAAATTGACGTCGGCGCCGAAACTCAAGACGCTACGAATTTGAATGAGCAGATCATTGCGCTCAAAGAACAGCTTAACGCTTCAAAACAAGAGGTTACAGCGCTAAGTGAGCAACTAGCTCAAAGCGCGGTAGACTCGGCTATTGTCGCAAATAAGCTGCAAGAAAGCCAAAAGCAATGGGCGCTAAGCTATGCAAAGACCGATTTAAACGGCTTTAAAGAGTTTTTAAAAGGCGTTACGCCGCCTGATAAAAAACCGGATCTGCCGAATAACGATCTGTTTGCCAACAAAAACCAATCCCAAAACGATATAGATGTCGTTAAATTTGCGCTAGGAGAATAAGATGCCAAACGAAAAAAAGAAACCAAACACTATTGGAGATGTAGTCGTCAATAAGATACTCGGCGTAAATGCCAAAGTCGAGACTACAAAAGCTTTGGAGTGCGGAGCGGTGCTGTTTAGTATCAACGGCGGCGAGAGCTTCGCTGCGGTAACAAGTGACAACCAAACCACCACTATCGCAAATGCCGCTGCGGTATTCGGCGTGCTATGCGACAATGTAGAAGCCACCGGGGATGCCGACGTATTGGTGCTCGGCGAAGTCAAGCTTGCGGACGTGGCTGTAGAGCTAAAAACCGCGTTATTTAAGCAAAAAATTGTAGTAAGATAAGGAGAAAACAATGGACGAGCTTCTAAAATATTTTACGGTTGAGGCGATGACCGAAATTGTAAATCAGGTCAAAGCCGATCAAAGTTTTATAACGGATACATTTTTCAAAAAATGGACTCCGACGCTTTCAAATACCCACAACATCATCATCGAAAAAGGTGCGGGCGTAATACTTGAGAGCGTCAGCGAAAACGGCGAGCATTTGGTAACGAAAAACCCGGATCAAACGATAGTATCCGTGCCGCTTCCTCGCTTCCCGCAATATGATACGCTTCCGGCAAGCGATCTAAATTTACTAAGAACGCTCAATACCCAAAATGAGCAGCTTAAATCTCTTTCGGCAGCTATCGGTAAAAAACTAGCTAGCCAAAAGAGCAATATTACCAATACGGTAGAGTATATGGCCATAGGCGCTATTTTCGGTAAGGTAATGGACGGTAAAGGAAAGGTACTGTTTGAGCTCAGCGCAAACAGGAAAGAGATAACTATCACGAATGCAACTAAGTTATTGGATTTGCTAAACGATATCGAAGCCGCTCAAAAAGAGGTGTTAGGCATCGCAAAGCCATATATCGCGCTAGTAACGAGAGAGCTTTTTAGCGAGCTACTTAAATTGGCCGAAGCACAAGAGCTTCTAAAACTAAAATCCTGCGAAGTCGTCGATAGCAACGGAGTTTTAACTCTTAAACTTTTCGGCAAGACCTTTATGCCTTATGATGCCTCATACAAAAATACGAAGGGTAAAGATACGAGCTACATGAGCGGCAAAAAAGGCATAGTAGTTCCTTTAATGGACGATATCTTTGAGGTAGTTTATACGAGGGCCAATCACACATCTGCCATCGGCAAAGCTCCGACGAAATTCTTTGCTGCGGCTCCGGAAGTGCTGGGGAAAGGTATGGGCTGGGGTATAGTTAGCGAAAGCAGACCGCTTCCAATCTGCAATAGGCTTGACGCGATAGTCGAGCTTAAAATGTAATTTAAAAGGGCTCTAAGCCCTTTTAAATCAAAAACGACCAAAGATACGAGGAAAATATTTTAAACGTTTTAACACGCTTTTAATACGCGTTAAAAGGCTTAAAAGATTTAAGGATAGCTCAATGATAACAAACGATGATCTACTTGAAGAAGTTTCGCATAAAGAGCTGCTGGAGCTGAGCGATTTTGAGGGAAGCGGTAGCATAAATCAAAGCGTCATAGACGATAGCCTAAATGATGCGCTAGCATTCATAGCATCATTTATAAAAATCCCCGCTAGTCCTACGAAACTTCTAAAAGATATATGCGTAGATCTAACGATAATCGAGCTAAAAAAGCGCAATAACTTTCCGAAGGATACCCTAGCAGAGCAGATCGAAAAGATCGAAGGGCTGCTTTTAAAGATGGCTGCAGGCAAAATTCCTACCGACGAGAAGAAAGATGATAAGCCGAGGCTTGCTTCAAGGGCTTTTCGGCATTACGAACAGAGAATGGATCTAAAGGACCTAAATGGCTGAGAGACCAAATATCAAGGATTTAGCGCGCGAGCTATATCTAAAGGGCTTTAGCGTCGAGCGAATAGCCGAAATTCTAAATAAAAACGTAAAGACGATCAAGAATTATAAGGCCGGCAGTAATTGGGATGAGCTCAAAACCGCGAGCTATCTAAACCGCGGCGGCGAAGAGAAGCAAAATATCTATCAAAATTTCATCGAAGAGATGCGCCTGGCGGTGAAAGATATCAGAGAGAGCGAACTGCCTGCGGGCAAAAAAGCGGATGCGCTAAGTAGGATAGGCGATAGCTTCGTCAAGATGAGCAAGGTGGCAAGCTACGAAAACCCGGCGGCATACCGCCTCAGCATCGCAAAAAAGGTTATCATGCTAGTAGTCGAAAAATTTAAAGATGATGAAAACAAAGAGTGCATAAAAAAGCTTATCGAGCTCATCGAGAGCGAGAAATTTATCAAAGCTATCGAAGAGCTTGAGGTGTAGAGGATCGCGCAATGCTTTTTTCAAAGGATGAGCTGGATAGCTTTTTAGAGGATAGCCGCGAAAGTCACAAGCAAGCCGGAGCCGTAGAGCCCGAGCTTAGCAAGCTTACGCGTAAGGACTTTTACGACTGGCTGGAAGAGCTTAGCGGCGAGCTAAAAGAGCAGATTCATCTAAATAGCCCGCTATCTCCCAAGGATAGAGCCGCTAGGCTAAAGCGTGCCGAGCACGATTTTCTATATTTCGCAAAAACCTATTTTCCGCATTATTTCAGCATCGATAGCTCCTGTGCGCTTCACGAAGATCTAGCGCAAATTTTCGAGGCAATGACGCAAGATGAGAACGGCGATAAATACGTCCGCGCCGCGCCGCGCGGGCATGCAAAAACCACGTATTGCTCGCAACTCTTTCCGCTTTGGTGCATTTGTTTTGCGAAAAAGCGCTTCATCGTCGAAATTTCAGATGCCGTGGAGCTTGTGGAGGGCTGCCTTGAAGCCATAAAAGCGGAGCTTGAAGACAACGCAAATTTAAAAATGGACTTCCCGCATGTCTGCGGCGCAAGCAAGAATTGGAAGATAGGCGAGTTCGTATCCAAAAACGGCGTCAAGCTCAAGGCATTCGGCTCGGGCAAGAGGCTGCGCGGCGTAAAATTCGGCGTGTACCGCCCCGATCTAGTCATCCTCGATGACCTAGAAAACGATACAAACGTGCGCAGCAAAGATCAGCGCGATAAGCTCGAGGAGTGGCTCGATGAAGCGGTGCTAAATTTAGGCAGCGTAGACGGAAGCTTAGATGTGCTTTATATCGGCACTATCTTGCATGCAGATAGCGTGCTGGCGCGAAAGTTAAAGCTTAAATTCTGGAACGCCAAAAAATATCAATCAGTGATAAATTTTCCAAGGCGAATGGATCTATGGGAGCAATGGAGCGAGCTTTATCGCAATATCTCAAAGGACTCCAGCGACGAGTTTTATTTGAGACATAAAAAGCAGATGGACGAGGGCTCGCAGGTGCTTTGGCCTGATGCGCTATCAATCCCAAAGCTCATGCAAAAGCGCGCCGAGAACCTAAAATCATTCGATAAAGAGCAGCAAAACGATCCGCGAAACGAAGCTCCAATCTTTACAAAAGAGGCTATGCGTTTTTACCGCGAGCTTCCAAGATGTGATTATTTCGTGATGTATATCGACCCGGCGGGCGAAAAGAAAAAGAGCGACTATACGGCTATTACGGTATTAGGCGTCAGCAAAAGCAAAGCTAAAATTTACGTGGCTGAAAGCATCGTAGCGGTGATGAAGAGCAAGAAAACGATCAAAGAGATCATCCGCCTCAACGGCATATATCGCCCGAGAATGTGCGCGATCGAAAGCAACGGCGGGCAGGAGTTTTTTAGGCAATGGATCAGAGAGAAAGCCTTTGAAGTGGGTGCAAAGCTGCCGCTTAAGGGCGTCAATAATACAGCTGCTAAAGGGCAAAGGATAGAGGAGCTAGAGGTGCCGATCGATGATGGCGAGATAGTATTTCATCAAAGCCAAAGCTTGCTTATAGAGCAGCTTTGCGAATACCCGGAAGGTAAGCACGACGACGCGCCCGATTCTTTGGCGGGAGCGTATGAGCTAACAAAGCTAAAAAGAAAGATAAAAAGGCGCAGTAGATGATATTTGAGAAACTTTTTAAAAACAAAACCGAGCAACCGCAGCGTAAAAAAACGGCAGTCATAGCCCAAAACAGCACGCTGATTGATCTGATAATCAACACCGGCGTTTCCAGCATAAGCGATAGCGATATGGATATGATCCTAACAGATCTTACGGTTACGCAGTGCGATGTCAGCCGAAAATCGGTCACCGAGAAAAAAGAGATTCAAATCATTTGCGATGACGAAGAAATCGTTAAAAATTTCAAAGCCGTTTTTAACCCGGATATCGTTAGCCAAATTTTAGAGACCTATCTTTACGGACTCAACGTCTTTGAGATCAACTACAAAGAAAAGGACGGATTAACTTACCCGCGTCTCGTGCAGAGGGATTTTAGGCAGTTTAAATTTAACGATGCGGGCGAGTTCGTATTTGTAGCCGGCGGAAGCGAGCAGGAGATCCCGCCGTTTAAAGTCGTTTATGCGCTAAATCGCGCAAATTTTAGAAAAACTTACGGCGACGGGCTTATTAAAAAGCTTTATTTCCCCGTCAAGATGAAAAATGCGAGCTTAAAGTTTTGGTTCAGATTTTTGGAGCGTTTTGGTTCGCCGTGGGCGGTTGCAAAAACCAGCTTCGATCCGGACGAGCTAGCAAATGAGGTGCAGGCTATGCTCAGCGGCGACAGCGCGGTCATTGATACCGAGGAGGAACTAACGCTTATTCAGCCAAGCTCAAATGTAGATTTTACGAAATTGCCGACATATCTCGATAATCAAATCAGCAAGGCGATTTTAGGCGCAAATTTGACAAGCGACATAAGAGAGGGTAGCTACGCCGCCGCTAAAACGCACAATGAGATCAGAGAGGATCTAGCCGCAAACGACGGCAAAATTTTAGAGTTCGTTTTAAATAAGACGATCGGCTTTTTTAAGGAGATAAATAACTATAAAGGCGAGATTGAAGCTAAAATTTACGATGAGGATGCCCCGAATGCGGAGCGCGCAAGTAGGGATAAAACGCTCTTTGATATGAGCGATGCCCCCTATCCATTTATCGTTCACGTT
>CAUUQJ010000010.1:0-12373 GCA_963547085.1 uncultured Campylobacter sp.
CGTTTTTATATCTATCCTGCGTCCAGTGATATCCGTTGGTCTGCACGCTGAAATCATGCTCGATATCGCCCGTATTAAACTGCGTGTTTGCCTTGAGATAGCCGCTTGGCAGATCGAATCTATATGCCGCCGTAGCACCGCCGCTGTGTTGAGTATAATAATCGCCCGGCTGCGTCCATTTCGCATTTGGGTTACTTAAACATATAGCAGGCTTTCTATTATTCGGCAAAGCAGCATAATTAGCGCAATCAAACCCTTCGGGAAGCAAATAGTTTACGACGCTGTGAATGTCGCGATCGGTGCGCTGAAACTGAAAGCCGCCCTCTAAATACCATTTATCGGTAGGCGTAAATTTAAATTTAGCGCTTGCGGTCGTGGTTTTCAGACGCATACCTCCGAAGCTCTGCCCAAGACCGCGTTCTGAGGAATCCACCGCCCTTGGAAGCGTAATTCCGTCCGTAATCTTGCCGTCTTTTACGCCCAGAGCAAACTGCCCCGCAAAGCCCTTGGTATTGTGCTCGTAATAGCTTGCCGCGGTTTCAAACGTTAGATCGCCCGTCGGATAAAATTCCATCGTGACGCTGGCTAGGCGGCGCTGTAAATTTGAGCCCTTCGGTTGTCTGTCGCCGTTTGATCCGTAAAATACCGTGCGGTAGCCGAATTTTTCAAATTTATCGGATAGATCAAGACCAAGACCTAGGTTGCTGCGCGACATATAATCGCCCCAAATTATATACTGATCTTTTACCGGGCGTTTGCGCGTGTAGCTGAAAATCCCGACCGGGTTTTGCGCGCCGTAGAGCGAGCCTGCGACGCCGTTTTGTACCTGAAAGCTCTCAAACATCGCCATCGGAATCGCCGTCGTCGAAATCGTATAAAAGCCGTCCCAGAAGCTGTTGCCTACGACGCTGCCCTCAAAGCCGCGCGTCTGCGGGCGTCCGACCGTAGCGCCGCCGCGCATCTGAATCTGCGCGGACGGGAAGTATTTGACCGCCTCCTCGTATCCGGTGACGCCTTGGTGATTCATGATCTCCTTGCTGATCGTGTTGATCTGATAAGGAAGATCTAAAGCGCGCTTGCCGGCAAGCATACCATGCTGCACATTTTTGCTCAAAAAGCCCTCGTCGATGCCGCTCTCGCTGATATTATCGCCGACGGAATTTACCTCGATTACGCCCATATTCTGCGATTTTTCAGGCGCAGAATTACCGCCATTTTGCGCTGCAGCCAAACTGCTGTATAGCAGACACATACATGCCGCTAATGAAATTTTAAATTTCATCGTTTTCCTTCGTTCCATTATTTTCCCTTCGTTATGGATATATTTAATATTATTTTTTAGCATATTAGAAAAATTTTCCTAAATTTAGACTAAATTCGAGATATAAATTTATATATTTGTAGTCGCATTTTTGCAGTTTAAAATTTCATAGACGATATACCACGATACAAAAGAAAAATTGCGCAAATTTATATGAAATTCTAAATTTTTAATGTAAAATCGCCCGTATGAAAAAACTAATACCGGCGCTTAAGCAAGCGCAAAACCGACTCAAAAATTTTTTCCGCCTCTACGATACCGAGCTCATGCACCATGCATCAAGCCTTAGCTTTCACACGATTTTGGCGCTACTGCCGGTGCTGATGGTTTCGCTTAGCGTCTTTATGCAGCTACCAAGCTTTAAAGGCTACTACGATAAGATTATGGGCTTTATCTTTTCAAACTTTCTGCCCGCAAATCAAGCGAGCATGGCGCACTACATCGAGGAATTTATGGCTAACGGACTAAGCCTTGGCGTAACGGGCTTTTGCGCAGTGTTAGTTACGTCGGTGCTGTTTTTCGGGGACTTTGAAGCGATTATCGCGCGCATTTCGCATTCGCCCGAGCGAAGCTTTTTTAAGAGCCTAAGCACCTACTGGACGCTGATGACGCTCGCTCCTGTGGGGCTTGGAGCATCGTTTTATATCAGCGGCGAGCTTCAGGAGCTACTAAATAAAACTGAGCTTACGAGCTGGATAAATTTGCTTAAAATTCTACCCTACTTAATCGTTTGGGGGATTTTTGCTATCACTTACGCTACGGCGATCAACCGCGAGATCCGCGCAAAAGCAGTGCTTGCCTCATCGCTCGTAGCATCGATTTTATGGTGGCTTTCAAGACTGGTTTTTGCGCAATATGTCTTTTATAACAAAACCTATCTTAGCATCTATGGCTCGTTTTCGGTCGCGCTATTTTTCTTTCTGTGGATCTACATAAGCTGGATTTTCTACCTATACGGCGTGAAATTCTGCGTATTTTTAGACGCTAAATTTAAAAGAGATGGCGAGCGACAAAGCGCCTGAAATTTTTAAATTTCATAACGAATTTTACGAAAGATTATAGTAAGAATTGATGATAATCGCATATAAATTGGCAGTTTAACGATAAGTTCTCGTCAGTAAAAGGATTAAATTTGAAATTTCGTCTTTGTTCGGTCTGTATACGAGCGATCTACTTTAAATTATAGAATTCCTTAAGGAGGAGAGAATGGCGTTTATTGCGGAGTATATTTCTAAAGAGGACTTGGAGAAATATGATATTATATACGCTGTTAATAAAATTAGAACAAAATTTAGAAAACCTTTATTGAGCAATCAAGATATTAGATGGTTAAATTGGGTAGTAGATAAACAAAAACAGACCTATCTTATCTTTATCGGTAGCCCTCAACTGCCGGATCCACGGGATGGCTATACGGGCGAGGATATTTGGTTGTTTCACTATAAAGGTAAAAATATCGAGCTTGATATAAGGCGAATTTATGATGAGACTACGAGTAAATATTTCACGGAAAATCCATTTAAGATCAAATATAAATTCCAAAGCGTAAATTCTGATATTGGAGATATTTCGATAGACGAGCTTTATAAAATTTTAAATGAAGCCTTGTCTGAGTATGGCAGCGGCGGTATTGAAAATAGGGAATATGTTCCAAAAGAACATGAAGTCGTAACTTTTCTGCACGATTAAAATCCAAAGAACCAATGAGCTGCATTTAAATACATCTGATATTTCACTATCAAATTTAAATTTTCTACTGCGCTATAAAACGCCCCACTCTTTTTTATATTCGTTTATTATCTCATCGGGCGTTCTTTCTCCCTTATCGACCTTGATAAGATCGATTATATCTTGCTCGTTTGCAAACATACCCTCTATCGCGTGGTTGCAGATGATAGATCTATTTTGCTCGTATTGTTCTACGCTCAGCTCGTCTTTATATTTTTCAAGTATAGCCAAACTCTTTTCTAAACTATAAACTTCCGGATATTTTTGCATGCTTTATCCCCTAGCAATATAAAATTTTATCAGCTGCAGCGTCCTATTAAAAAACAAAGCTCAAGCAGGCAGGCGCACTTTTTGCTACGAATAGCTTGCAAGTAGCCCGCACTTCGCCGCAGCTAAAGCAGATAACTATTAGATGACGGGAAATTTTACCGCAAGTAGCTCACAAATAAATTTAACAAAGCCTTTATCAAGCAAAAAACGAAGGAAAAGCCGTCAAATAAAACTGCTACTCCCTTACGATGAAAGCTCCAGTAAACTTGCCATTATGCGCGAAATCTCTTGCCTCATCCTCGCTCTTAAATCCGCTTAAAAAGACGCGATAAATCGGCGCGCCATCTATGCTAAATTCTTTGATGATCGCAGGATATCCCGCTGTGCCGTGGTAATCGCGCTGATAAATTTGTGCGCCGCTTCTGTTTCTAAACGCACCGATTTGTACCATAAAATTTCCGCCGACGATGGTTGCTTTCGGCGAACCTTTAGCAATAGTGCGCCCATAAAAACCTACTACTTCGAGCTTTACCGGCGCCGTACCTTTGGCAAATACGCCCACCAGATTGGCAGCTGTTTTGCTAAGATCGATGATGCGACCATCCACAAATGGACCACGGTCGTTGATGCGCACGGTTGCGGTAGCGCCGGTATCTCGATTCGTGACCTTTACCATAGTATTCATTGGATAGGTTTTGTGCGCGGCGGTCATGCCGTTCATATCGTAAATTTCGCCGTTTGAAGTGTATTTGCCATGAAAATTCGGCCCATACCAGCTGGCGATGCCGATTTGAGTGTCACCGACGCTTACTTGCTCTGGATAGTAGGTTTTGCCGTTGATTTTATAAGGGCGCATGGTGGCGGGAGAGTTTTTGCCGATCTTGCCCGCACCGCCCGCAGACGATCTAGAAGGCGGTGCGGTGCGAAACGAGCAACCGGCAAGAATCAGCGCAAAAAGCGCACTAAAAAGAGCGATTTTCTGGTACGACACCTACGATCCGATCTTATTTGTTGAATTTTATATTATTTAGCGCTATTTCGTTTTTGTCTTTGAGGCTAAGCTCGTTCGCCAAACCTGCTAACACGCGTCCTGGCTTGCGCTGTTTCAGACGTGGTTCATACGCTTGAAACGCGCCTTGATTTACGACAAATTCTGCATATTTGCTTTGTGGGATATAAAAGAAGTACTTGCCGTTAAGCGGTGAAATTCCGTTTTTAATATGCGCGTTGTAATCCTGCATTTGCGACGGCGAAATTCCGATCTGTTTTGCAACCGCGCTTAGCTTTGTGCCTGGAGCTACTGCGATACGCTTTAGCCCCCACGGCTCGCTTTCAAAAAGCAGAATTTTACGCATATTTTCATTTTGAGCAATGTAAGCGTATTTAATAATACGCTTGATAAAATTCTTAGTCTCATTAGGAAGTGCGGGGCTTTTTAGCAAGCGATCCAGATCATCGCTGCCAGTAGCTGCAATCGCATTTTTAAGCTTTTGATCGCCACAATTATACGCCATTAGCGCTAAATACCACTTGCCAAAATTTTGCTTCAGATGCAAAATATACGAAAATGCAGCATCTGTAGAGGCTGCAGGATCGCGACGCTCATCTACGGCGCCATCTACTCTAAGACCGAAATTTTTCGCGGTCGCCGGCATCAGCTGCCACATACCACCTGCGCTAGCACCTGATGTGACCGTATTTTTAAGATGAGATTCTACCATTGCCAAATACAATAAGAATTCCGGAGCTTCGATGTTATCTACCTCTGATTTGACTAAGTAGGCATTGTGCGACTGCGAAGTCACGATATGCTTAAACTGCTTGCGATCGCTTGCATTGATCGCACGGAATATGCCCGCGACTACGTTTTTGCTCGATTCGTTATTTTCGATGCCGAATTGATTTAAAATATAGTCGTGATTTGCGCGCATCAGACCGGGCTGGCTCGCAAACGCTTCGCCCACTAAAAGTAGGGCTAGCAGTATAAATTTTATGGCTTTCATATCTCTCCTTTGATTTTATCGCCAAAAAGCCTACAGGCGTTTTGAGTCGTTATTGCTTCGACCTCTTCTACGCTTAAGCTTAAAATTTCCGCGACTTTTTCTACCACGAGTCTCGTAAATGCAGGCTCGTTGCGCTCGCCGCGATGCGGATGCGGGGTTAGATACGGTGCATCCGTCTCGATTAAGAGGCGCTCTTGCGGAATTTGCGGTAAGATCTCAGCTAAGTTTTTTGCATTTTTGAATGTCAAAACTCCGCCGATACCGAAGTAAAATCCGTATTCGCTAAGACCTAGCAAAAGCTTGCTGGCATTGAAGCAGTGCAAAACACCGCCGCATAAATCGCCGGCACGATCTTTTAGAATTCCAAAGCTATCTTCGTTTGCTTCTCGGATATGGACTATAAGTGGTTTTTGAAGTTGTGTTGCTAGATCGATTTGTGAGATGAAGGCGTCTTTTTGGCGGGAGATTTCTAAGGCTTTGGTTTCCTTGCTCTCTTGCTGCTTAAGTCTGAAATAATCAAGACCGCATTCGCCAACGCCCACGCATTTGGGATCGTCAGCATACCGCTTCAGCACCTCCATATCGAAAGAATCTATCTCGTATGGATGCACCCCTACGGCAAAATACACATTATTCCGCGCGTGCGAAATTTTACATGCCTTATCTAGGTCTGCTACATCGGCACCGGGAATGATGATGCTGTGCACGCCTGCAATCGTGGCGCGCTCAATCACCGCGTCTAAATCGGTATCGAAACTAGCATCGTCTAAATGGCAATGTGTATCTATAATCATAAAACTCACTTGATAAAATTTTTCGAAGCGGATTTTACGTCGTTTTGCAAAATCACACTTAAATTTAAATTAAACGCGGTATTGTAGCAAAAAATTTCAGATTTAAACTTAAGCTTAAAATTCCTTCAGCTTTGCCTTAGTTTTTTAGCGAATTCCAGGGCTTCTGCAGTAATAGTCTCGCCACTTATCATACGAGCTAACTCTGTTATTTTCTCATTTTCGCTTAATAACCTCACGCTAGATTTGCCGTTCGTTTTACTTACTAAAAAGTGTGACGCAGCCTTTGAGCTAAGCTGCGGCTGGTGCGAGATCGCAAAAATTTGATAAAATTTTGAAATTTTTACCAGCACGTTTGCGATACTCATCGCCTCTTTTCCGCTTAAATTTGAATCAATCTCGTCTAAGATCAAAATTCCCTCGCCGTTATTTGTAAGCTCCAAGCTTGTTGCGATGAAAGCAAGGCGTAGGCGGTTCGTTTCGCCTGAGCTTAAATTTTTAAATTCCGTCTTGCACAAGCTGACGCAAATTTCGTCTGTGCCGCACTCACTAAGCGCCGTAGGCTTAAAACTAAGCTCCACTCCGTCCATATAAAGCTGCTTTAGATAGGAATTTATCAGATCCTCGAGCCGTTTTTTAGCGCCCTTGCGAGCCTCGCTAATTTTTTCGGCAAGGGTAGCGGTGCTTTCGCTAAGGCGTTTAAATTCCGTTTGTAGCTTGGTTTTTTCAAAGCTTAACTGCTCGTAATGCTCAAGCTCTTTCTTGCGCGCTTCAAGCGTAGCTAGCGCCTCTTCTACGCTTCCGTAGCGCCTATTTAGCGCGCTAAGAGCTTCGATGCGATCTAAAATTTTCTCTATGTCGATGTTTTCTAGCTCGTCTAAATTTAAACTTTCCTGCTTTAGCCGTAGTTCATTCATCGCATCCTCAAAAAACGCACTATCCAGTCCACTAAGACTTAGCGCTTCGATGACGCTGCGCTCCAGCTCAAAAACGCCCTGCGCCCTAGCCCAAAGTTCCTCGATCTTATCTTTTTTACTAAGCTTTTTTTTGATCTGCAAAAGCTCCTCATATTCGCCGATCTTAGGCGATACGCGCTCGATTTTTTCAATCTCGAAGCGAGCAAATTCCTTTAACTCCTCGATCTTGCGCTCTTGATCTAAAATTTCATCCAGCTGCTTTTTTGTGCGGCTAAATTCCACAAAAGCGCCTTGAAGCTCCGATAGGCTTTGCGCGTGCGCCGCATCTTTTTTCGCGGCGATAAAATCAAGTAATTTTAGCAAGCTGTCGCTACTCATTTCGCCGGCGTTTTTCGCGCCTAAAAATTTCACGTATTCGCCGGCGATCGTGCTTAGATTTTTTTTCGAGACCGATTGGGAATTTATAAAGTATCGCAAGCTACGCTCTTTTAGGACGCGAAAGGTATTTGGCGTATCGTTTATCAAGCCGAAATTTTCCATATCAAATTTATGCTCTACGTCCGCTTCTATGAGCTCTGCCTCGCATTCTTTAAGCCCGAACACCGCTAAAATAGCGCCTATTAATACCGATTTACCCGCGCCGCTGATGCCTGTAAATACACTAAGTCCCGGGCCAAAACTAAGCTCGCTCTCGCAAAAACCTAGATTATTTTTAATATAAATTCTTTCTAGCATCCGCCGTGCCCCCATCTGAGTTTGGCTTTTAAAACGTCGAAATAATCGTAGCTTCTGCGTTTTATTAAATTTACCTTGGCGTGTGAAATTTTAACGCTTACGCTATGAAATTCCGCCATATCAAAAACGTCTTGTCCGTCGATGACGACGCTAACTTCGGAGCTTCCGGCGTTTTTGAAGCTCGCGAGATATTCTTTTGGCAGGATCAAAGGCCGCTGCGTCAGGCTATGCGAGCAGATCGGCGTGACGCAAAACACGTCGCACAGCGGATAGACGATCGGGCCGTTCGCGCTCATATTATACGCGGTCGAGCCCACGGCGGAGCTTACGATCACGCCGTCGCCGTAGTAGGTATTGAAATATTTTCTATTTAAAAACGCATCGATCTTCGCCATCGAAGAGATGTGGCTGCGGGTGATTACGACGTCGTTAAATGCGGTCTTGCGGACGATTTTACCGCCGCCGTTTTCTAGTATCACTTCGAGCAAAAACGGGCGCTCGATCTCGTATTCGCCGCGCAAAAATTCCTTTAAAAATTTTGCGAATTCGCTAGGCTGCACATCCGTTAAAAACCCGAGAGTGCCCGCGTTGATGCCCAAAATAAAAGCGTTTTTGTCGCTTAGCAGCCTCGCAAGCCCGATGAGCGTGCCGTCACCGCCGAGGCTGATTAAAAAATTGGTCTTTTTTAAAATTTCTGCAAGCGTATGCGGCTTAAGGCCGAAAAATTCCGCTCCGTCCTCTTCAAGCAAAAGCTCAATACCTTGCGCTTTTAAAATTTCGCAAATTTGCTCCACGACGGGGCGAATCTCTTCTGATTTTTTGGCTATTAGCCCCGCAAATTTAAGGTTTTTATGAATTTTGTTTTCCATAGTTTTATTTTATAAAAAATTAGCTTTGTAAAAGCAAAATTTAACTATACTTGCGTTTTACAAATAATTTTAAAGGAGTAAATTTGCGAAGTCATTATTGCGCCGATTTGAGTAAAAACGATATCGGCAAAAATGTAACCGTGTGCGGCTGGGTAAATTCTTACCGCGACCACGGCGGCGTTATTTTTATAGATTTGCGCGACCGAAGCGGGCTTTTACAGCTAGTCTGTGATCCCAAAGATAGCCACTCGGCATACGAGGTAGCAAATACCGTGCGAAACGAATTCGTCCTAAAAGCCGTCGGCAAGATCCGCGCTCGCGGCGAAGGGCTGGAAAATCCAAATTTAAAAACGGGTGACATTGAAGTCGTAGTAGAAAGCTTAGAGATCGAAAATCCAAGCAAGCCGCTTCCTTTCGTAATCGGCGATAAAAGCGTCAACGAAGAAACGAAGCTAAAATATCGCTTTTTGGATCTGCGCGCCGAGGGAAGCTTCGATAAATTTAAGATGCGCTCCAAGGCTGCGATCGCCGCGCGAAATGCTCTTGATAGGCTAGGCTTCGTCGAGGTCGAAACGCCGATCTTAACGCGCGCGACGCCCGAGGGCGCTAGGGATTATCTGGTGCCTAGCCGCGTCTATCCGGGCAGCTTCTACGCGCTTCCGCAAAGTCCGCAGCTTTTCAAACAGCTTTTGATGTGCTCGGGCTTTGATAAATACTTCCAGATCGCGCGCTGCTTCCGCGACGAAGACCTGCGCGCCGACCGCCAGCCGGAATTTACGCAGATCGATATCGAGATGAGCTTCAATACCCAATACGACGTAATGCGCGTAGCCGAGGAGGTTTTAAAGGATATTTTCAAATCCTGCGGCCGCGAGATCGTCACCCCTTTTAGACATATGGAGTATAAAGACGCGATGGAGCTTTACGGCAGCGACAAACCCGATCTGCGCTACGATATGCCTTTCATCGACGTAGCCGATATTTTTGAAAAATCGAGCAATGAAATTTTTTCAAATTTAGCCAAAGACCGCAAGGCTAACCGCGTTAAAGCGCTCAAAGTCGAGGGCGGCGATCTGAAATTTAGCAAGCGCCAGATGCAAGGCTTTGAGGAATACGTGAAAAAATTCGGCGCGCAGGGCCTCGCGTTTATCCAAGTAAAAGAGGATGGTCTAAAGGGACCGCTGGTAAAATTCTTTGAAAAAAGCGAGCTGGACGAGCTTATCAAGCGCTGCGAGCTAAAGGTCGGCGACGTCGTATTTTTCGGCGCGGGCAAAAAGAAAATCGTGCTTGATTATATGGGTAGATTTAGAATTTTCCTCGCAAACGAGCTTGGTCTCATAGATCCGAACAGGCTTGAGTTTTTGTGGGTCGTAAATTTCCCTATGTTTGAGCAAAACGACGACGGCAGCTACTCCGCGATGCACCATCCTTTCACGATGCCGAACAATCCCGACGAGCCAGATTTGGAGGATATTACCTCGATTGCCTACGACGTCGTGCTAAACGGCATCGAACTTGGCGGCGGCAGTATCAGGATCCATAAAGCGGACATTCAAGAAAAAGTCTTTAGGCTGCTTAAGATTGAGCCTGCGGAGCAGAGGGAGAAATTCGGCTTCCTGCTTGATGCGCTAAGCTTCGGCGCGCCTCCGCACGGAGGTATCGCGATCGGTTTTGACAGGCTGATGATGCTCGTTACCGGCTCAAGCAGTATCCGCGAGGTTATCGCGTTTCCTAAAACGCAGCGCGCGCAGTGTCCGCTCACCAAAGCCCCTAGCGTCGTTACAGACGAGCAGCTTCGCGAGCTAGGTCTTAGGCTTCATAAGAAGGAGCAAAAATGAAAAGCCTTTTTCTAATCATTGGCGCTCCGGGAAGCGGCAAAACGACCGATGCGAGTATGATCGCTCAGATGAATCAAAGCATCGAGCACTACTCCACAGGCGATCTGCTGCGTGCCGAGGTAGCAAGCGGTAGCGCTTTGGGCAAACAGATAGACGACTTCATCTCTAAAGGCAATCTCGTGCCGCTTGATATCGTCGTAAATGCTATCGTTAGCGCAATTAAAAGCTCGCCTAAAGACTTCATCATCATCGACGGCTATCCAAGGAGCGTCGAGCAGATGAATAAGCTAGACGAGGTGCTGCGAGGCGACGATGATGTAAATCTTAGCGCGGTAATCGAGGTATGCGTTAGCGAGGAGGTCGCTAAGGAGCGTGTTTTAGGACGCGCTCGCGGAGCAGACGATAACGAGGAGGTCTTTAAAAACCGCATGGCGGTATTTTCAGAGCCGATCGAGGATATCCGTAAATTTTACGGCGACGCGGGCGTATTTTACAGCGTAAACGGCGAGCGCACGGTCGAAGAGATCGTAGCGGACATAAACGCTATAATCGCCGCGCAGATCGAAAAACTGGGCTAGCGCGCTTGGATGGCGGCTTAAATTTTTAAGTGCCTTTGGCTTCTTTTTCACACCGCAAGCGGCGCAGATCGCGCTTAAATTTTAATACGCCTTTTTTGCGGGCGCGCTTTGAAATTTATAGCTTGCCGTTGCGCGAGATAGCCAAAGATCAAGCGTAAATTTAAGTAGCCCGCTGTGTAAATTTAAATGCGATCGTCAAATGCAAGCGGATTTTAAATTTAATGAAATTTCGGATCTGTTTGCGGGCGTAGAGATTAAAATTTAAGGATAGATATGGTTAGAAAATTTTTAATTAGTATGGTTTTGTGCGCGGCTGCATTCGCTGCGGGCGTGTTTGTCCCAAGCGGTGCGACGGCGCAAAATCAGCCGTCAAGCGTCAAAGAAGCGCTTAAATTAAGAGATGATTCTTCTGTCGTAATCGACGGCAGGATAAAATCTCAACTCAGACACGAGCATTATAGATTTGTGGATCAAAACGGCGATAGCATCGAGGTTGAGATCGATGATGACGTTTGGCGCGGCGTGAGCGTGGATGAAAATACGCTCGTGCGAATTAGCGGCGAGATCGATAAAGATTTTACAAAAACTACGATAGACGTGAAAAATATCAAAATTTTAAATTCTAAATAAAGGAAAACTATGGATCTTTCAAAGATAAAAGTGGGCTCAAACCCCGATAAAATCAACGCAGTGATCGAGATCCCTTACGGCTCGAACATCAAATACGAGATCGACAAAGCAAGCGGCGCGCTATGCGTAGATCGCGTGCTATACGGCGCGATGTTTTACCCCGCAAATTACGGCTTCGTGCCCAATACCTTAGCCGACGACGGCGATCCTGCGGATGTTTTGGTGCTAAACGAATACCCGCTTGCCGCAGGCAGCGTGATCCCGTGCCGCCTAATCGGCGTTTTGATGATGGAGGACGAAAGCGGAATGGACGAGAAACTGCTTGCCGTGCCGGTTAGCAAGATCGATCCGCGATATGAGGGCATTAAATCTATCTCCGATCTGCCTAAAGCGACGCTGGATAAGATCAAAAATTTCTTCGAAACCTACAAGCTTTTAGAGCCGAATAAATGGGTCAAAGTGAAGGATTTCGCAAGCGCCGCGGAAGCGGAGAAAATTCTAGACAAAGCGATCAAGGCTTATAAATAATACATTTTTGCGCGCTCGGCGCTAAAATTTAATCAAAATTTGACCGACCCGCTCGGTCAAATTTCAGCTTAGCTCGGTCGTAGTTTTGCAAGCGCGTATGAAGCTACGCTAAATGCGATGACGGACGCGAGATTATATTTGACGACGCTTTTTCTATTTTGGTTG